>JAFWSY010000092.1 GCA_017519155.1 Eubacterium sp. | reverse complement strand
TTCAACAAGCTCCATGATTCCAGGAAGGAATACATCTGTTCCGTCACAGATAGCATCCACCTCAACCTCTTTACCGACGATATATTTATCTACGAGAACAGGTCTGTCCTCATCCACTTCAACGGCTGTTCTGAGGTAATGACGGAGCATATCCTCATTTGCCACTATCTCCATGGCACGTCCACCAAGAACGAAGCTTGGACGAACCAGAACAGGATAACCTATTCTCTCTGCTGCAGCCACACCGCTTTCGATATCAGTAACGGCTACTCCCTTAGGATGCGGGATGTCCAGACTTTCGATTACATTTTCGAAAGCATCTCTGTCCTCTGCTCTGAATATAGCCTCGAAGTTGGTTCCGATGGTCTTTACTCCTCTCTTCTCAAGAGGCTCAGCCAGATTTACCGCTGTCTGACCACCAAGGGAAGTTACCACGCCCTCAGGCTTTTCCATATCGATTATATTCATTATGTCCTCTATGGTGAGAGGCTCAAAATACAGCTTATCCGCAGTGGTATAGTCTGTGGAAACTGTCTCCGGATTATTGTTTATTACGATTGCTTCATAACCCATATCATGTATGGTTCTTACGGCATGAACGGTTGAATAATCAAACTCAACACCCTGTCCGATTCTGATAGGTCCGGAACCAAGAACGATTATTTTCTTCTTGTCTGAAACTATGGACTCATTTTCATCCTCATAGGTTGAGTAAAAGTACGGTACATAGCTCTCAAACTCGCTGGCACAGGTATCTATCATCTTGTATACAGGCTTAATGTCATACTCCTTACGAAGCTGCCATATATCATCCTCGCTATAACCTGTAAGCTCAGCTATATAAGAATCTGAGAAGCCCATCTTCTTAGCTGAGTAAAGAGTATCCTTATCTATTACCTCTGAAGGAGCCTTACTCTTAGCATCTACACCTTCAGCCAGCTTCTCCAGTCTCTTCTCAAAATCAACGATATTCTTTATCTTATCCAGGAAGAACATGTCTATTCCCGTACGGCTTGCTATAACCTGAAGGTCTACTCCAAGCCAGATCAGCTGTGACAGAGCATAGATTCTGTCATCTGTTCCTTCTTCTATATACTCAAGAAGCTTTGCAATTGCTTCCTTCTTATTTTCAGGTGCCGGCTTGTCCGACAGATTCTTAACATCAAACTTGGCAAGATGTATATGATTCTTTCCATCCTCCAGAGATCTGATAGCCTTAAGAAGACTTTCCTCTGCAGTACGGCCAACACTCATGGTCTCGCCTGTAGCCTTCATCTGAGTAGAAAGCTTATTTGACGCAAGAGTGAACTTATCAAATGGGAATCTCGGCATCTTGGTTACTACATAGTCAAGCGCAGGCTCAAAGCATGCAGGTGTATTTGCAAGATGTATCTCGTCCAGATTCATTCCCACTGCTATCTTTGCAGATACCCTTGCTATAGGATAACCGCTGGCCTTTGAAGCAAGTGCCGAAGAACGGGAAACTCTCGGATTAACCTCTATAACATAGTAGCTGAAGGACTGTGGATCCAGTGCGAACTGACAGTTACAGCCACCCTTTACTCCAAGTGCTCTAATAATTCTGAGAGCGCTGTCACGGAGCATATGATATTCCTTATTGGTAAGAGTCTGGCTCGGAGCAACAACCACCGAGTCTCCTGTATGAATTCCCACAGGATCCAGATTCTCCATATTACAAACAACGAGGGCAGTGTCATTGGCATCCCTCATTACTTCATATTCTATCTCTTTATAACCCTTGATACTCTTCTCAACAAGAACCTGATGAACAGGTGAAAGAGCCAGGGCATTTTTCATCATCTCAGCCATCTCTTCCGGATTATCGGCAAAACCACCACCGGTTCCTCCCAGCGTAAATGCAGGACGAAGGATTACAGGATAACCGATATCCTCTGCGGCCTTAAGACCTTCCTCAACTGTATATGTGATTTCTGACGGAACTACAGGTTCTCCCAGCTTCTCGCAGAGCTCCTTGAATTCCTCTCGGTCTTCGGCGCATTTTATACTTGCAGCATCTGTTCCCAGAAGTTCTATCTCGCACTCCTCAAGAACACCCTTATCACTGAGCTGCATAGCCAGATTAAGTCCGGTCTGTCCTCCGATTCCGGGAACAATGGCATCCGGTCTCTCGTATCTGCATATTCTGGCAAGATATTCCAGAGTAAGCGGCTCCATATACACCTTATCTGCAATCATGGTATCCGTCATAATGGTAGCAGGATTTGAATTGGCCAGAATAACCTCATACCCCTCTTCCTTAAGAGCAAGACAGGCCTGAGTTCCGGCATAGTCAAATTCAGCCGCCTGACCGATCACTATAGGACCGGATCCGATAACGAGTATTTTATGAATATCTTTTCTCTTGGGCATATTATTTTCCTCTCAAAACAGGTGACACTTTTTTATCAGGTGAAAATCTGTCATCTTTTTTGGTGACAATTTTTCACCTGATAATAATTTGTCATCTTTTTACTGTGAATCTGACATCAGTTTTACGAATCTATCAAATAAGTATGTACTGTCCTGTGGACCCGGTGCACTCTCAGGATGATACTGAACTGAGAATACTCTTCCATCCTCAGAGGTAAGTCCTTCTACCGTATTATCCAGAAGATTGATATGTGATGCCTTAAGTCCTGTTCCCGCCAGTGAAGCTTCTTCAACTGCGTAGCTGTGATTCTGGCTGGTTATCTCTATCCTGCCTGTGGCAAGATCCTTAACCGGATGGTTTCCACCTCTGTGACCGAACTTAAGTTTATAAGTTTTTGCACCGTAAGAAAGAGCTATAAGCTGGTGTCCGAGACATATTCCGAACATAGGCAGCTGACCCTTAAGTGTTTTCAGTGTATTAATTACTTCAGGAACATCCTCCGGATCTCCGGGACCGTTAGATATAAACAATCCATTTGGCTTCATAGCCAGGATCTCCTCTGCAGAGGTGTTGTAAGGAACAACAGTAACGTTGCAGCCGTGAGCATTCAGCTCACGAACTATATTCATCTTCATGCCGCAATCAATTGCAACTACGCTGAACCTCGGATTCGAAGTACGTGCGTACCATCTCTTTTTCGAGCTGCAGCGGCTAACTGCATCACGTCTGAGTTCGGTTGCTTTAAGCTTTTCAAGTCCTTCCTCAAGAGTTGTATCTGTTGAAGTAATAAGCACCTTTCCCGAACCTCTGTCTCTGATGCTTCTCACAAGTTTTCTCGTATCAACGCCATATACTCCGGGAACATCCGAATCCTCCAGAAGCTCTGAAAGTGTTCTTGTAAATCTGAAATTTGATGGATTCTCATTAACTTCCCTTACGATCAGCGCTCCGAGATTGATAAGCTTACTCTCGAAATCCTCGTCCGTTATTCCGTAATTTCCAATCAGCGGATAGGACATAACTATAGCCTGATCTGTATAGGACGGATCCGAAACTATCTCCTGGTAGCCGACCATGGATGTATTGAAGACTATCTCACATACAGCTTCCTTGTCAGCCCCGAAGCCGTAGCCCAGGTACTCACTGCCGTCCTCAAGTATCAGTTTTTTGTTAAAATCACTCATACATATCCTCTCTTAAAAGATTATTGACAAATATATAAACTAAAAACAATATATCCTTTTATCCCTGAATGTCAAGTGCGCTTTCAATAAATTTTCGGAATATAGGATGTGGACGGTTCGGACGTGACTTAAATTCCGGATGGAACTGTACGCCAAGGTAAAATGTATTCTCAGGTATTTCAACGGTTTCAACCAGTTCTCCATTAGGTGACTGGCCTGATATCACAAGGCCTGCACCTGTAAGAACATCCTTATAATCATTATTGAATTCATATCTGTGTCTGTGACGCTCGCTTATTATTCTTCCTTCCTCAGATGCAGCATCACCAAAATAGCATCTCTCAAGAAGGCTTCCCTTTGTAACTACACAAGGATAGCTTCCGAGACGAAGAGTACCACCCTTATCCACGCTGTCTGACTGACCCGGCATAAAGTCAATAACCTTTACATCCGTTGCATCGTGGAATTCTCCCGAGCAGGCATCCTTAAGACCTGCCACATTACGGGCATATTCAATAACCGCAATCTGCATACCGAGACATATTCCAAAGTATGGAAGGTTATGGGTACGTGCATACTTTGCAGCAAGAATCATTCCCTCGATTCCTCTGTCTCCGAAACCTCCGGGAACTATTATACCATTTAATGAAGAAAGACTTTCTTCATAGTTGGATTCATTTAATTCCTCTGAATCTATCCACTCAATCTTAACATCAGCTCCGAAGCCGTAGCCTGCATGACGAAGTGCCTCTGCAACCGAGAGGTATGCATCATGAAGCTGGATGTACTTTCCAACAAGTCCGATTGTGACTTCCTTATTCATGGTTTCTATATCACTGACAAGTTTTTTCCACTCAGTAAGATCAGGAGCAGAAGCTCTGATACCAAGCTCCCTGATGACTACATTTGCCAGGCCTGCATCTTCAAGCATAAGCGGTGCTTCATAAAGACTCGGAAGGGTTCTGTTCTCGATTACGCAGTCTTCCTTAACGTTACAGAAAAGAGATATCTTCTTAAATATAGACTCTTCGAGAGGTTCATCACATCTCAGAACGATAATGTCAGGGCGGACTCCCATACCCTGCAGTTCCTTTACGGAATGCTGTGTCGGTTTAGACTTGTGTTCGTCTGAACCATGAAGGAAGGGCACAAGGGTTACGTGTATGAAAAGCGAATTCTCTTTTCCCACTTCAAGAGATATCTGTCTCACTGCTTCTATAAACGGCTGAGACTCTATATCACCTATAGTTCCTCCGATTTCTGTTATAACAACATCTGCATCGGTTTCATTTCCCACTCTGTATACGAATTCTTTTATCTCATTTGTGATGTGAGGAATAACCTGAACCGTGGAGCCAAGATATTCTCCTCTTCTTTCCTTATTTAATACATTCCAATAAACCTTGCCCGAGGTAAGGTTTGAATACTTATTCAGGTTCTCATCTATGAATCTTTCATAGTGGCCCAGGTCCAGATCGGTTTCCGCACCATCTTCTGTTACATAAACTTCACCATGCTGGTACGGACTCATGGTTCCCGGGTCTACATTTATATAAGGATCCAGCTTCTGGGCAGCAACCTTAAGCCCTCTGGACTTAAGAAGTCGTCCAAGAGACGCTGCCGTGATACCTTTACCAAGACCGGACACAACACCACCTGTTACGAAAATATACTTTGCCATCGTTCCACTCCTTTTTTAAATAAAAGAAGGCACTTCGAGCCAATCCACTCGAAGCGCCTTTGCTTCATACACCAAATAATTAATTTTCTAAACAATTATTAGTATATAACTTTACAATTAAAAGTCAATAGAAAATTTACCTTTATTTATCCCAAAAGATGTATATTACTTAAAAAAATGTGACATTTTGAACCCGGTTCAAAGTGTCACATTTTTTTATGTCAAAGAAACTATGTTACTCTACATCCTGAAGGGCATCGTAGTCTTCTTCACCTGTTCTGATCTTAACAACCTTGCTTACAGGATATACGAAGATCTTACCATCACCGATCTTACCGGTATAAAGTGTCTTCTTTGCTGTTTCGATTACGCTCTCAACAGGAATCTTACTTACCACAACCTCAAGTTTGATCTTAGGAAGCAGTGTTACGTCCATCTCAACTCCACGGTACTTCTCGCCGGTACCTTTCTGGATACCGCATCCGCTTACCTGAGTTACTGTGATACCTGTTACACCAAGAGCATTCAGAGCCTTCTTGATCTTATCATATCTTGAAAGCTTGGTTATAATTACAACCTTATTGATTCCTGTACTTGGAACCACTCCTGCTTCTCTCATTTCCTTAGCTGCATCAACTACAGGGACTGAAGCCTTCTTCTGAGCCTCGCTTGCGTTGTCATATTCAGATACACCCAGGCTTGTATTTTCATTTTCAACCATCATGGCACTAGACATATCAACGATACTGAATCCTGAATATGCTGATGCAAGACCATGCTCTGTAGAATCAAGTCCTTCGAGTTCTTCCTCTTCTGTAACTCTAAGTCCGAATATTGCTTTAATTACAGTAAATACAATGAGCATCATTACTAATGTCCAGGCAGCTACAGCACCAAAACCTAATAACTGAAGTCCTAACTGATGGAAGCCACCGCCGTAGAAAAGACCAACTACACTGTCATTTCCAGGAGCTGTTGTTGTTGCAAAAAGTCCTGTTGCGATTGTTCCCCAGATACCGTTCATCATGTGTACTGCTACGGCACCAACAGGATCATCGATGTGAAGCTTGAAATCAAGGAGCCATACTCCGAATACTACCAGAAGTCCTGCTACTGCACCGATTATCACTGCACCAAATGCATCTGTTACATCACAAGGAGCTGTGATTGCTACAAGACCTGCAAGTGAAGCGTTGAGACACATTGAAACATCCGGCTTACCATACTTAACCCATGTAAATATCATACATACTACAGTTGCAACTGAAGGTGCTATAGTTGTTGTTACAAATACTGATGCAAGCTGATCTGTTGAAGTACAAGCTGCACCGTTGAATCCATACCATCCAAACCAGAGGATGAATACTCCGAGAGCACCGATTACTATATTGTGACCGGGAAATGCGTTAACCTTTGTTATATTTCCTTTTTCATCTTTTTCGAACTTACCTATACGAGGTCCAACCATCTTTGCACCGATGAGTGCTGAGATACCGCCAACCATGTGAATGGCACATGATCCTGCAAAATCGTGGAAGCCCAGCTGTGCGAGCCAGCCGCCGCCCCAGATCCAGTGTGCTTCTATAGGATAAACAAGTGCTGAGATAACTCCTGAATATACGCAGTAGCTGAGGAACTTAGTTCTCTCTGCCATGGCACCTGAAACGATTGTTGCTGTTGTTGCACAGAATACAAGGTTGAATACGAAGTTCGACCAGTCAAAATCCTGATACGATGTTATGATATCGAATCCCGGCTTACCGATGAATCCACAGAGGTCTTCACCAAGAAGAAGTCCAAAACCTATAAGAATAAATACACAACAACCTATACAGAAATCCATCAGGTTCTTCATCAGGATATTACCTGCATTCTTTGCTCTTGCGAAACCTGACTCAACCATCGCGAAGCCTGCCTGCATCCAGAACACCAACGCTGCTCCTATCAAAAACCATACTGCAAATATGTTATCATTAACAGTACTCATAATCTCTTCCATAACATAGTCCTCCTTTTGATTTTGCATTTTCGCTCGCGATAACGAAAAAGGCGCCCCAGACTTCTTACGAAATCCAAAGCGCCATTGCTTTCTCATATAACTTATAAAAGCTTATAGTGTAATATAGAAAAAGCGTCCCGGAATAAATATCCGAAACGCCTTTGTTTCTTACGAGTAGACACTTTACTCCTTTAAAGTCCAAATGTCAATACCCTTTTTGTATTTTTTTCAAATATTTTTTTAAATATTTTCAACGTTTTGTTTTACAGGTTTGTGTAGCCCATCAGATCACGATCCACCTCACGGGCAGCACTACGTCCTTCTGCAATAGCCCACACAACAAGAGACTGGCCGCGGTGCTTATCACCTGCAGTATATATGCCAGCAGTCTTCTTTGAAGAAGCTGCTCCCTTGGAAACATCACCGGCTGTCTTAACTACAGCCTTATACTGTCCCGGCGCTGTCTTGATATTTGTACGTCCATCCACTTCTACACCGAAAGCTTCGGTAACATAGTTCTCACTGCCTAAAAATCCCGCAGCTATGAGCACCAGCTGAGCAGGAACTGTCTTCTCGCTTCCTTCAACAGGCACCATCATCATACGTCCGGTCTTCTCATCCTTCTTCGATTCAAGGGATACTATAACTACCTCCTTAAGGCGCTTCTCACTTTTGCCATCAGGAGTTTTAACTTCTTCGGATATGAACTGCTTTACAGTTGTTTTATATATTCTTGGATCATGACCGAATTTATATATAGCCTCCTCCTGACCATAGTCAGTCTTAAGCACCTTCGGCCACTCCGGCCATGGATTAGAAGCCAGTCTCTCTGTCGGAGGACAAGGCATCATCTCCAGCTGGGTAACGGACTTCGCCCCCAGTCTTACACAGGTTCCCACGCAGTCATTTCCGGTATCACCGCCGCCGATGACGATGACATCCTTGCCACGTGCCTCATTTATCACCTCATACTTATCTGCCAAGTCCTTCTTACCCAGATCATTAACAAGGCCAAAATCACTGTCCAGAATGCTCTTAGTCACCCTTCCCAGGAAATCCACTGCAAAATAAATCCCCTTTGCTTCTCTTCCGGGAGCCTTGATATCTCTTGGATTAGTGGCACCACAACAAAGAATGACCGCGTCATATTCTTCCTTCAGTTTATCGGCAGATATGTATTTTATCTTTTCGGAAAATGTAGTACTTGCGGTTTCAGCTTCGATCTTCTTGCTTCCGCATACATTTACACTTGTCCTGAACTCTATACCGGCTTCCTCCATCAGCTTCACACGTCTGTCAATTACAGACTTCTCCAGCTTCATATTGGGGATGCCATAACGAAGCAGACCACCTACACGGTCGCTTCTTTCAAACACAGTTACAGAGTGTCCACGGCTATTAAGAAGCTGGGCAGCTGCAAGCCCCGAAGGACCGCTTCCTACTACAGCCACCTTCTTCCCGGTTCTGTTTTCAGGAGCTATCTCCTTTACAAGGCCATTCGAATAGGCATACTCAATGATAGCCTTCTCATTCTCCTTAGTAGATACTGCCTCCTGATGATAGCCGCAGGTACAGGCCTTCTCGCAGAGCGCAGGACACACTCTGGAGGTGAATTCAGGGAAGCTGTGAGTAATAGACAGCCTCCTATATGCAAGCTCCAGATTACCGTCTGCGCCCAGCTCATTCAGTTCAGGCACAAGGTTATGCAGAGGACAGCCTGATGCCATACCTGCAATCATCATACCTGCCTGACAGAATGGCACACCGCAGTTCATACATCTGTCTGCCTGCTTCTTCTGCTCTTCAGGGGTGAGCCTGTCATGGAATTCATTAAAATTCTTTATTCTCTCCTCCTCGGAAAAGGCAGGAGCATCCACTCTTTCATATTCTAAGAATCCTGTTGGTTTTCCCATTTCATTTTCCTTTCTATATACAACTACAAATACACTAATCCAAAGAAGTATACATTGTTAGACAGTGTTGCCGCGTCGAGCTGTGACACGCAGTCTCGAGATGATATGCCTGAGAGACTCTACTCGAGCCATATCGCTTTGCGATATGCAAGACTTGCTGATCAAGTCTTGGTTCTGCTATGCAGAACGCTTCTGTCCTTCGGACAGACCCTCGATTCTACGAATCGAGAGCTAAATCGTACGGTTCGGGCACCCCTAGCGGTCTCTCAGGCATACACTCGAGCCTTGCTTCATCAGCTCGTTCGCGAACATACTTTAATCGCGAGCAAGTAAGTCAAAAAGCGATGTGCGAAGTATACATGTGAGACCATAAGGGTCGCGGTGCTTAGCGACTCACGAGCCACTAAGCGAAGTGAGAGCTTAGCAAACGAAGCGTAAGCGAAGTGGTCCGTTCGGGAGAGCCCGCCATGAGCGGAAGCGATGTCGAACATGTATACTGTCGCACATGCTTTACTTACTTGCCGTGGAAATTATGTTCAACAATGTATACTTTTTAGAATTCAGCCGACATGCGCCGTGAAGGCCTCGATCTGTGCCTGCTCGTGGGACATTCCCTGCTCCTCGAACTGAGCAGTAAGGTGAAGTATTTCTTTATAATCATTCGGAATTATCTTCTTGAATTTACCCACATATTCATCGAAATTTTCCAGGATTCTCTTACCCTTTTCTGAGTCTGTATACTTCACATGCTTTTCGATCATCTCTTTTAATTTTTCTTTATCACTCTTTGCCTCAAGCTTCTCCATAAGCACAAGCTGCTTATTGAGGTTCTTGTAAAGCGTATTCTCTTCATCAAGTACGTATGCGATACCGCCGCTCATACCTGCAGCAAAGTTCTTTCCTGTAGGACCGAGGATAACTGCGCATCCACCTGTCATATATTCGCAGCCATGTTCACCTACTCCTTCTACAACCGCTGATGCGCCGGAATTTCTTACGCAGAATCTCTCTCCTGCCACACCTGCGATATAAGCCTCACCGGAGGTTGCTCCGTAGAGTGCTACGTTACCAATAATAATATTCTCCTCTGCGTCATAGCCTGCATTTTCAGGTGCGTGAACTATCAGCTTACCGCCTGACAGTCCTTTACCGAAGTAATCATTGCTGTCACCAACCAGATCAAGCGTAAGACCTGCTGGTATAAATGCGCCAAAGCTCTGTCCACCTGCTCCGGTGCAGTTGATGACAAATGTATCCTCAGGCAGTCCTTCCGGATAAGCTCTTGTTATCTCTGCACCCAGAAGTGTTCCGAAGGTACGGTCTGTATTTGTCAGTTGCAGATTGATCACTTTGCTCTGATCCTTTTTGCCTGAAAGCACTCCCTGAACAGCCATGTCTCTGAGAAGTACCTTTTCGTCCTTTGTTTCTTCAAGCTTAAAGTCATAAGCCTTTTCAGCGTGGAAGGTCTGAAGCTCTCTGTCTACTCCTGACATATCAACGAGAATCTTGCTGAGATCCATCAGCTGAGCTTTTTTCTCTATACTTTCATCACTTGCTGCATCCTTAACCTTAAGAAGATCAGTTCTTCCAACCAGTTCACTTATGCTTCTTACGCCAAGCTTTGCCATATATTCACGGAGCTCTCTTGCTATAAAATGCATGAAGTTCTCAACGTACTCCGGCTTACCCTTGAATCTCTTTCTGAGCTCAGGATTCTGTGTAGCAACACCCATAGGACAAGTATCGTTCTGGCATACTCTCATCATTACACAACCCATAGTTACAAGTGGTGCTGTTGCAAATCCATATTCCTCTGCTCCGAGAATAGCTGCTATAGCCACATCTCTACCACTCATCAACTTACCGTCTGTCTCGATAACAACCTGGTCTCTCAGACCGTTCATAAGAAGTGTCTGATGAGTCTCGGCAAGCCCCATCTCCCATGGAAGACCTGCATTATGGATGGAACTGAGAGGTGCTGCACCTGTTCCTCCGTCATAGCCTGATACAAGTATTACCTGAGCACCTGCCTTGGCAACACCTGCTGCTACTGTACCAACACCTGCTTCTGATACAAGCTTTACAGATATCCTTGCTCATGCCGCCCCCCGCCTGGGAGACGAAGGCGTGCATCCTGCCGTTGGAGAGATAGTTGATCCAAGGCGCGGGCAGGTCAAAGCGGTCAAAGCGGATC
>JAFWSY010000091.1 GCA_017519155.1 Eubacterium sp. | reverse complement strand
GCAGCCTGCCTTCATATATTCAAAGCAGAGAGCTGTCATTACCGGCTGATAAGTAAACTGCATCATGTAAATCAAAGCATAAATAATAAAGATTACCGGTTTGTTATCTCCAACAAAGAAAAGAAAGATGGACCCCAGCATGATCACGGTAACAGCAATCAAAATAAACCGGCGGTTGGTAAGTGCTCCCGGTTTATCGATTATACCTGCTATCAGCGGCTGAAATATAGCAGAAGTTATATTTGCCACTGCAAGAAGAATTCCCACCTCAGTGTTGGAGAATCCATTCGCAAGCAGATAAACTGCGGCATACGCATGTAAAGTGCAGAATGCCGCAAAATAAGTCATATTGATCAGTGTATATCTGAGTGTCCAGAATTTCTTATCACCCATACATTAATTGGTCCCTTCAATAATTATGACATATGGATTACTCCTATAAAAGTCTATGTCATTATAACCAATAATTATACACATAACAATGTTTATAGATAAAAAAGATAATTAACAGTCAAAAGAAGTCAAATAACGGTAAATAACCTATCCTTTAATAATCCTCCTGCTTGTAAAATAAGTCACAAGGAAGTATCCTCCATATACAAATACTATAATCACTGCAGTTATGGCTATGGACGGTCCGAGATTTGCGGATGCAAATACCTCAAGAATCTTATTGGAAGCTCTGAGACCGAATATGGAATGAATAACCGCCAGCAGCATCGGGAACAGGAAGAACATTCCTACCTGCTTAAAGAGTGCTCTGTCTATCATCCTCTCATCTGTGCCTATTCTTCGCAGTACCGCAAAGCGCTCTATATTATCCGCACTTTCCGAAAGCTCCTTCAGCGAAAGAACTGCTGCACTGGCTATCAGGAATATGAGACCTATATACAGACTTACAAAGGTTGCTATAGCTCCGATTCCCACAGAACCAGCTTTCATGATTTCCTTTGAAGTATAGAACATATACCATTCTTCATAAGGAACTTCGTCCTTCTGGAAGTTTGACTCTATGAATTTCTTTATATACTTTTCTATTTTCTCAATCTCCTCCGGTGTATCTGCAACATAATCAGCAATAATGATATTCTTCTCTTTCTTTGCTCCTTCAAGAACAAAGTCCGGAACAACAATCACACCTTCGTTACTTTTATTAATGTTAAGCTGAACCGCTCCGATTCTGCACTCTGTATATGCAGGCTTTAATTCATGACCTCTGTAGGTAATGGTTCTTCCTGACGAAAGAGCATTATTTCTTGCTTTGACTACCACATCCAGATCTGCGACCACTGCATACTCATCATCTTTAAGGTCTACAGTTTCATTGTTAAATGCCTTCGCCAGCTTATTATAATCAGTAAGACCCATAATCGTTTCTTCGGAGTCTTCGGTGACAAAGGTATAATAATTCAGAGCAGGCTGTATATAATCTCCCATCGTATCGCCCATCGTAATACCTTCAGAATCATAGGTATATAAGCTTACTATATCCTTAAGAAGCTCCTTCTTAAATCCCTGCCCTTCCAATGTATCCAATGCATCTCTTCCAGCCTTTTCGACATCCTCTTCTATCTGGATATCCCTCGGCAGCAGCTCCTTGATATTCTGATTCATAGAACGGGTCAGACTGATGGAACTGCCCAGAAGAACAATTGTAAGAAATAGCATCAGACAGATCACTGTCATGGACATCACCATGGTATTTGCTTTACTGCTGAACTGTCTTAAAGTAAAGCTGTTCAGCTTGTTGAAATAATAACCTTTCAGCTTTGTTACTATAGAAAGTATACTTCCAGACACTGACCAGAAGATGAAAAAAGTTGAAACAGAACCCATTACAATAACCTTAATAAGTTCTTTCTGAGAAAACATATCATCCACATTTATGCCTGTAGTTACAAGATAGTAAGCTCTTCCGAGAACCACACAGGAAATGATAAAAACTATCAGACAAAGAACAGAATTCTTCAGTTTCAGCTTCTCATTCTTTTTTTCTCCGTATAAGAGATCAAGCAGCTTGCATCTGCCCACTGAAACTGTATTAAATATCATTACCACAGCATACATTATTCCGAAGAATATACAGGTTCTGACTGCAGCTGCACCTGAGAAAACAAATCTGAACTCACTCATATCAGCTTCGAATATATTTGCCACTACTATACTCATAAACTGAGACAGGATGATACCTGCCAGAAGTCCGATACCGAGTGATATGATACCTACAAGGATAGTTTCGGCCAGAAGAATAGCGGACATCTTTCTCTTACTCATGCCGAGAGTAAGATATATACCGAATTCCTTCTTTCTCCTCTTGATAAGAAAGTTACTGGCATATATGATCAGAGCTCCGAGAACCACAGCCACGAAAACACTTACTCCGCTTAAAAATGTAGTCATCAGCCGGATGATCTCTCTGGTTGAACTCGATACATCGAGCATTGCCGTCTGTGTATCAAGTGCATTGAATATATAGAATATGATTACACCTATTACCAGTGTGAAGAAATAGATGGAATAATCCTTTATACTTTTTCTTATATTTTTTAAGGCTAATTTAAAGAGCATCGCTTGCGTCACCTCCTAAGAGCGAGATAACATCGATGATCTCGTTAAAGAATTCTTTTCTGGATCTGCCACCGCGGATGATCTCATTGAATATACTTCCATCCTTGATGAAAATAACTCTCTTTGCATAGGATGCGGTAAATGCATCATGAGTTACCATCAGTATAGTTGCCGGAATGTTTTCATTCAGATACTTAAAGCTCTCCAGCAGCATTCTGCTGGACTTGGAATCAAGAGCGCCCGTAGGTTCATCTGCAAGAACCAGCTTCGGTTCGGTTATTATGGCTCTTGCCGCTGCAACTCTCTGCTTCTGGCCTCCGCTCATCTGATAAGGAAACTTACCTAATACTTCACCTATTCCCAGAGCTTCGGATATCTCTCTGATACGGCTGTCTATCTTCGCAGCACCCATACCCTGAATAGAAAGAGCAAGGGCTATATTCTCATAAGCGGTCATGGTATCCAGAAGATTGAAGTCCTGGAATACAAACCCCAGCTCCTCACGCCTGAATCTGTTCAGCGCATTTCCCTTAAGCTTTGTGATATCCTTTCCAGCCACATAGATGTGACCTGAGGTTACTTTATCTATGGTTGAGATACAATTAAGAAGGGTTGTCTTGCCGCTTCCGCTGGCACCCATAATTGCAACAAATTCGCCCTCATCAACCTCGAAACTTATTCCATCCAAAGCCTTGGTAAGAGACGACTTGCTGCCGTAGTACTTTTCAATTTGTTCGATCTTAAGAATTTGTTCCATACTTTTATTATTATCCTCCTGTAT
>JAFWSY010000090.1 GCA_017519155.1 Eubacterium sp. | reverse complement strand
CTCTCTGCGCCATTCCACCACTTATCTGATGTGGGTAGGAGTTTTCAAAGCCACTAAGTCCTACCATATCTATAAACTCCGGAATCCTGAGTTTGTTTTCTTTATAAACATGTCTTGCCTTCAGTCCTGCAGAAATATTCTGCTCAACGGTAAGCCAGTTAAAAAGACCGCCCTGCTGGAACACATATCCTCTCTTCGGATCAGCTCCACTTATCTTTTCTCCGTCCAGAAGAAGTTCTCCTGCCTGAGGCTTATCAAGACCGGCGATCAGTCTGAGAAGGGTTGTCTTACCGCAGCCCGAAGCACCGATTATAGAAATGAATTCTCCTTTTTTGATATCCAGATTAATATCCGAAAGAGCAGTCACTTCATTTTCTTCATCTTTATATATTCTATTCACTCCCTGAATGCTAAGAATAACCTTATCTTCAGGTTTATAATCTCTAATACTTACTCCACTCATCTGATAACTCCCTTCTGCCACTTAAGAGCTCTGGCTTCAACGAACTCCAGTAGCCATGTTATTATGCTGAAGAGAATTGCCATTACTATGATAGCGGCAAATACCTTATAATACGCACTCCAGACCTTGGACGCATTAATGTAGTAACCAAGACCACCCGGCTGTCCCATCATTTCAGCCATAACAAGTGTTGTAAATGCATATCCGTTAGCTGTTGCTATTCCCGTAAATATCTGAGGAAGTGCGTGTGGGATAGCTATATGAAATACAAGATATGCTTCATTTCCTCCCAGAGTTCTTCCGGCTTCAAAAAGCGTCTTAGGCGTGCTGTGAACTCCTGCCGCCGTAAGTGTTGTGACAAGACTCCACACACAAACAGCAATAAGAAATACCGCCGCTGTAAATGGTGTCGGAAGAAGTGTCAGGGCAAAGGGCATCCATGCAACAGCAGGAATAACTCCAAGAACCTTAAGCACGGGACTCACCCAGTAGCTTACTTTAGGGAACCATCCTACAAGCACACCTGTAACGATTCCAAGTGTCACTCCGACAATAAATCCTGCAAGATATAACCTCAAAGAATAAAGAGTATTCTGAAATATAAAATCCCCTTCCGAAACAAAAGCCTCCATTATTCCGGCCGGTCCCGGAAAGAAGGGCTGTGTCAGAACCTGAAGCTTTGTTCCGAGCAGATCCCACAGAAAAAGCGCTATTCCACAGGCAAATCTGAAGGCAGCCTGTCTGCGATAATTCTTTCTTCTTATATCAAATTTATAATCGATAATACCTGCTATGATATATCCGATGATCAATGCATAGAGAACAATTCTATAAGCCTGATTACTGTCCAGTGTTATACCTAAAAGCTGATGCTGTTCAAAAGTTACAGCATCAGCTTTCTGAGGTACCACTATGTTCAGGATAGCCGCTATCCCGAATCCCGACACGGAGAAAAGTATAGTCAGGAAATGTTTTAATTTCTTATTCATACTGGTTTTTTTAACCTCATACTTACTAATTAAATGCTTTATCAAATGCCTGCTGAAGGTCTTCTATCAGATCGTCTGCGTCTTCGAGTCCGAGAGATAGCCTGATGGTTTCTGCGTGAATATCAGCTGCCTTCTGAAGGTCTGGATTTAGCTCTGTGTGTGTTGTTGTCGATGGATTGATTATCAGTGATTTTGCATCTCCGATATTTGCCTGGAATCCAAATACTTCAACTGCTTCAAGGAATTTTGTTCTCTCTTCAAGCCCTCCCTTAAGTCCGAAGGAAAGTACTCCGCCTGCTCCCTTAGGGAAGTATTTCTTTGCAAGCTCACTATATGGATTCCCCTTTGCATGAGGATGTTTTACCCAGAGAACTTCCTTTCCGATTCTGGATTCAAGATATTCAACTACCTTCTCAGCATTATTTACCTGCTTAGCAACTCTCTCGGAAAGTGTTTCAAGTCCCAGGAGTACAAGGTAGCCACTGAAAGGAGCAAGTGCTGCACCGAGGTAGTTAAGATGAATACCTCTGATACGACCTGTAAACGGTCCGTCGGGGAATACATCAATGTAACTTCTTGGTGAACCGTCCTGTGCTCTCAGGAAATATGGCTGATCACTGAACTGTGGGAACTTTCCGTTCTTCCAATCGAACTTATTATTTTCTATAATGACACCTGCGATGACATTTCCATGTCCTGAAAGTCCTTTAGTTGCCGAGTAGATTACGATATCAGCGCCAAACTCAAATGGATTAAGGAGGTACGGTGTGGCAAGGGTATTATCTACTATAAGCGGAATATTATGCTTATGTGCTATATCAGCAATCGCTTCAACATCAAGGATTGTTGCATTGGGATTTGTAAGACTTTCTATATAGATAGCCTTTGTATCTTCCCTTATAAGCTTTTCATATTCGGAAATGTCATCCGGATCATCAACTATATCAAAGGCTACATTTGACTCTCTGAAAACCTGTGTGAAGCTGTCGAGGGCACCACCGTAGATACGAGGTGTGGAAACGACTCTTCCGCTTCCTGCCGTAACATTCAGAAGTGAATAAGTCACTGCAGCCATTCCGGATGCAAGCGAAACAGCAGCTGTAGCATCATGAAGCTCTATAAGTCTTGCTTCAAGGACATCGGTTGTAGGATTTGAAAGTCTGCTGTAAAGTGCATCCCAGCTGTCGAATGAAAACATATCATCTGAATGAGCTACTGTTCCCATTTCAAATGCAGCTGTGGCATAAATAGGTACAGAAACCGCACCATTATGTTCTAAAGGATTGTATCCTGCATGTAGTTTTTTTGTATCAAATCTTGCCATTGTATTTCTCCTATATATCTTCTAAATACTCTCAACTATCTACTTTCCTGCCGTTACGATATCATCAACATACTTGATCGACTCATCAAGCTTCTCAAATACCTCGTCCAGCTCTTCCTTAGTGATAATGAGCGGAGGTGCGATAAGTATATGAGAACCGCCACCAAAGGTAAGGATGCCATTTTCTCTGAGCTTAGCAAGGAAGGTATTCAGGAACGGCTTTCCGTCAGGTGTTTCCTCTATGATATCTCTGGTCTCTTTGCTGTATGAGAACTCAATAGCACCAAAGAGTCCGATGGATCTGACATCACCGATACTGATGTGCTTCTCCTTAATTTCAGCAAGTTTCTTCTTAAGGTATGGCTCAAGCTCCAGAACATGTTCTCTTACTCCGAGTCTCTTGTATTCATTTATGCATCCTATTGCTGCAGCAATTCCTACCGGATGAGCATTATATGTAAGACCTGCCGTAAATGGATTCTCATCATAGTAGTCTGAGATCTCTTTACTTATGATCACGCCGCCGAGGGGTGCATATGAACTGTTAACACCCTTTGCAAATGTAATGATATCCGGTTCAACATTTTCTCTTTCAATTGCGAACCATTCACCGGATCTGAGGAAGCCTGCCATTACTTCATCGGCTACAAGAAGAATTCCGTACTTCTTTGTTATTTCCCTTACTCCCTTCAAGTAACCCTTTGGATACTGGTATACTCCGTTGCTACCCGGAACTGACTCAATGAAGAGTGCTGCTATCTTATCAGGACCTTCCTGAATGATCTGATATTCAAGTCTGTTAAGGAAATGTTTTGTTGCTTCTTCCTCAGTTGCAAACTTGATATCGTATCCGTAAAGGTGTGGTGCTTCAAACTTTATAAAGCCGGGGATTGTAGGGAAAAGTGATGCCCTGTCAGGCTCACCTGTAAGGCAGGATGCTCCATAGGTTCCTCCGTGATAAGATTCATATTTTGAAAAAATCTTATCTCTTCCTGTGTAAGCTTTAGCAAATCTGATTGCGAATTCATTTGCATCAGAACCGCCAAGTGTGAAGAGAACCTTTCCGGCATTCTTTGGTGCCAGCTCTTCGATGATGATCTCACCAAGCTCGCCGCGTCTGTCAAATGCATGTTTGGGAGCCACATATGAAAGTTTTTCAACCTGCTCCTGAACAGCCTTAATTACCGCCTTGTTGTTATGACCTATGTTTACATTTACGAGCTGTGATCCGAGATCTATATATTCTTTTCCATTATCGTCCCATACTCGGATCCCGTCTGTCTTCTCAATATAGAATGGCTGATACTCCTTCTGTGTATATCCTGTAAATGAAAACAGTGTGTACTTCTTTGCCTTTTCCAGTGCTTCCTTACTCATTTTCTGTTCCTCCTGATAATGTTTTTCCTTTTTTTATTTTTGTGTTTTTCTTTTCTATCTCTCAACGGATATAATCCTACCACGTTAGTAGGTTTTTGTCTTATCCTAAGAATTTATGCTTGATTATAGGCTGGAGCTATAACACTTATGAGGTGCTTTTTTCTAACTGTTCCCATACAAAAAGAAACCGGCCGCAGGGGTTAACCCACCGGCCGG
>JAFWSY010000089.1 GCA_017519155.1 Eubacterium sp. | reverse complement strand
ATAGGACTTACTGTATTGTTTGTTTTCTTTGCTGCCAAGAGGATAAAGCCCGGTAAGAAATAATGGAATATATCAATTTATTCATTAATAATGTGCGGCTGAAGCTGAACAGCCGATCCTTAAGAGCCTCCCTGATAAAGACGATTCTGTGGGGGCTTCTTTCAATGCTTATTATCCAGTCGATTAGTCTTTTTGTTCCAATCTATTATTCTCTTTATATAGGTATCGCCCTGGTGATCATTTCCCTTATTATCGGAATATACATAGGAATAAAAAAGAGGGTTGATAATAAACAGGCAGCTATCTTTATCGACAGCTTCGGTTTTAAAGAGAAGATAATAACAGCCTATGAGAATCAGCAGTATAAGGACAGAGTCTGCATACTTCAGAGAGAGGATGCTGAAAGAACACTTAAGAAGAATCAGGCTGTAGTAAAAGTCAAAAATGATATCCCCTGGATTCATATAGCAGTAGACATGCTTCTCATCATATGTATAGCGCTTGTTTCCGTAATGGAGACTCCTGCCAGAAATAAGGCAAAGGAAATCCATACGGCAAAGAAGCAGGCAGAGGAAGCAGCCAAGGAGGTAAATGAGCTTCTTGAGGCACTGGAGAAAATAGAAAAGGGAGAGCTTAGTGAGGAGGAGCTGAAGGAGCTTGAGAAAATGATGAAATCACTGGAGCTTTCCAAAGAAAAATTCAAGAAAGTTAAATCAAAGAGTGAACTTAATTCTGCCAAGAGCGGATATGAATATAAGCTGGGAGATGTGGAAAATCAGCTTGAAAACATATCAAATGGAAAGTCGGGAAATGCACTGAAGAGCATAAAGTCTGCTCAGGAGATTGCTCAGCACCAGAAAAATTCCGAAATGATGGCATCCAACGGTTCGCAGAATAACCAGAATGGTGAGAACGGTCAGAACGGTGAAAATAACCAGAACGGCCAGAATGGTGAGAACGGCCAAAACGGCCAGAATGGCCAGAACGGTGAAAACGGTCAGAATGGTCAGAACGGCGAAAATGGCCAGAATGGTGAAAACGGTCAGAGTGGTCAGAATGGTAATGGTCAGAACGGCGAAAATGGCCAGAATGGTAATGGTCAGAACGGCCAGGGTGGCCAAGGTGGCCAGGGCGGTCAGGGCTCCGGTCAGGGAAAGGGCAGCTCAGAAACAGCCCGGGATCATAACCATGATTATGTAAGTGTAAATAAAAATGTATCCGGCAAATATAATGGCAGTGAAAATTCCCAGTATTCGAAGGAAAAGAACGGACTTGCCTGGGAGGGCGAAAAGGTTCCTTATGATACGGTAATAAATGACTATAAGAAAAGTGCTTATGATGGAATAGAAAAAGGAAAATATCCCGGTTCAGTATCGAACATAATAAAGGATTATTTTTCAGGACTCAGCGAATAAAAGGAGAGAAAAAATGACAGAATTCGAACAGGCTGCCTCAAGAATAAACGAGGTTAAAAAAGAAATATCTAAGGAGATAATAGGACAGAAGAATACTATTGATATGGTGCTTATGGCGCTTCTCACAGGCGGAAATGTTCTTCTCGAAGGTATGCCGGGTCTTGGAAAAACCAGACTGGTTCAGACCATAAGCCATGTATTTGATATGTCCTTCAAGCGTATCCAGTTTACTCCGGATCTTATGCCTGCAGATATAACAGGAACAAATATCATGGTGAGAGATGAGAAGGGGAGCGGCTTCAAATTCGAGGCAGGTCCCATATTCGCAAATGTAATCCTTGCCGACGAGATAAACCGTGCTACTCCTAAAACTCAGTCAGCACTTCTGGAGGCTATGCAGGAGCATACAGTTACTGTGGGTGATACAACCTATGGACTTCCGGATCCATTTTTCGTAATAGCAACAGAAAACCCTATTGAACAGGAGGGAACCTATCCCCTTCCTGTGGCTCAGCTGGATAGATTTGCCATGAAGCTTCTGGTGGAATATCCAACAAAGGAAGAACTGGCTGCCATAGTTACACTTACAGAGGGCTTCGGAGTTGAGCCTGCCCGTAAGATGCTTACAGCTCAGGAGCTTATAGCCATAAGAAGTATGATACAGTAGATACCGATAGCGGATGCGGTTCTGGATAAGGCACTCACTATCGTTATGAGAACACATGAAAAGAATCAATCTATCAGAGAGGGTGCAAGTCCCCGTGCCGCTCAGCATATAGTAAGAACTGCAAAGGCAAGGGCATTTATGGACTCAAGACTTAACGTTGCATTTGAAGATATCGCAGCAGTTGCACCGGCAGTTCTGCGTCACAGAATAATACTCAGCTTTGATGCAGTTCAGGATAATGTAAGTGCCGATGATGTAATTAAGGAAATAATGGTGTAATACATGCAGACTATAGATCTTCAGGAGCTGGAAGCGCTTCGGAATCTAAAACTGAATATTAAAAGGACTTTCACCTATACTGAAGGCTTCAGAAGATCAAGTGCCAAGGGACGTTCAGCGGAATTCTCAGGCTACAGGGAATACATCCCGGGAGATGATATGAGATATGTGGACTGGAACGCATATGCACGTCTGGATAAGCTCTATATCAAAGAGTATATGGAGGAAAGAGAAGGAAGAGTAAATATCTTTCTGGATACAAGCCGCTCCATGCAGTTCGGCAGCGCTCTTAAGAGTACGCTCATGGCAGAATTATCCCAGGCCATAAGCTACGTGGCACTTTCCGGAAAGGACAGCGTCTATGTAACGGACCTGTCGCGACCGGCCGCTTCCTTCAAAGTTCCGCCCGGCAACATGGGAGTCAGAATGCTGCAGAGATGGCTGGAGGATATAACTCCCGACGGCAGGATAAATCTTGCAGATGCCCTTAAAAAATCTCTCAGGACCGGAGGAGGACTCAGCTTCATAATCTCCGACTTCATGGACGAGGAATTCCCCTATCGTCAGGAGGAGATACTCCGTCTCATGAATTACCGCAGGATGGAGGTCAGGCTGATACAGATACTCTCAAAAGAAGAGATGGACATAGAGTATACAGGTTCCTACAGATTCATCGACAGCGAGGATGAATCAAAGGATGTAAAGCTGACACTGGAAAGAAGTGTGGTAAAGAATTATAACAAGGCGCTTGATAAATACATAAATGATATCAGTGCGATGGCCACGAGATACGGCGCGATGTACCACCTGTGCCGAACCGATGAGCCACTTAGAAAAAACATATATGACATAATGCGATTATAGATGTTTCCGCGTCGAGCTGTAACTTGCTGTCACTAAAGAATACGTAATATGAGGTACTTCCATGACATTCGGCACCCTGATTCCTCTCATTTTCCTGATAGGAATCCCAATCATCATAATTATATATCTGATGAAGCCCAAGGGTACACCTATGGTGATACCCTCTCTTATGCTGTGGAAAGATGCTGAGAGAAATGAAAAGAGCATGACTTTTTCAAAGAAGCTGATCAAAAACATCCTTATGTTTATTGAGATCGCAGCTCTCCTTTTTCTGATGCTGGCAGCCATGGCACCTGCCATTAAGAGAGGCGGTGCACCTAAGGAGAAGTCTTCGCTTATTATCATTGATACTTCGGGAAGCATGCAGTTTAAGACCGGTGAGAATCAGACAAGATTCGATCAGGCCATAAAAGATGCGAAGGATCTGGTGGAAATGTCTTCGGGCCAGGTATCCATCATATCATCAGGTTCTGATAACAAACTGCTGATCAATTCCAGCAGGGATAAGTCCAGGCTGAAGAAACTGCTCACAACTCTTGAATGTACTGATACCGTAGGTAATCTGACCGATGCAGAGGGACTTATTCAATCCATAAGTATAGATAAGGTATATGTTTTTACCGATGGTGAGGGTGCTTCACATCTGGAGGATATGAGTCAAAGATATCCAATGGATGTTTTTGTCTATGGCACGGAGACCGATAATGTTTCCATCTCCCAGATGTCAATGAAGAAAACTCCTGAAGGTCTTTTTGATATATCTGTTACCTACTCCTATTACGGAAAGCATAAGAGTGCATTTGACATATCAGTTTATGATGAGGCAAATAACCTTCTGGATGTCCGCACCATAGAGCTTGAAGAATCGGGCAGTGGTTCTATCCTTCTCACTGATAAAAAGGTGAGTGGAAACTACGTAAGAGGTGAGGTGTCTCAGGTCAGCTATGTGGTGGACGGAAAAACCATTTATACTGATGGCTTGGATAACGATAATACAGCTTATGCAGTTATCTCAAAGAAGGCTGAATATGATGCTTATCTTGTGGGTGCGGGAAATGTATTCGTAGAGAAGGCATTTCAGGCAGCTACAGGTGAAAATCTGATCAAGGTTTCTACCGAGGATGATATAACTGAGGATAAGAAGATTGTTGCCATATATGATGATTCAAGACTTGCGCTTAAGAATTGTTCCCGTGTGCTCTTTAATTATTCCGAGAACAGCGAAAAGAAGCTGGACGGCGGAGTAATTTATGTTGCATCCCAGGGAATCTTAAACAGTGTATCAGATTTCAGCTTTGGTGCTTCCAACATTAATATTCTAAATACCCCGGAATGGGCAGTTCCTTTCATGACTGTAAATGAAGGTTCTGAAGATGAAGGAACGGTTGGTTATTTCGGCGAGCATGACGGTGTAAGAGAGATAGTTTTAGGTTTCGATGTAAGAGACAGCGAATTCCCGCTGATGGCTGAATTCCCTATATTTATTGCTGATGCCATGAACTATCTGGCGGATGAAAGTATTCTGGCAGAGAACTATATCAGTGCCGGAAATGTACCCAGAACGAGACCTGCAGAGGATATAGATAAGTCTCTTTACGAAAGCTTTGATCATGCAGGCATATATCTTGTAGCTGATGAGAATCTTGTGGTAAGATATCCTGCTTCGGAAGCAGATGGAACCATAACAGAGGATTCTTATGCTACTGCTACCCAGAGTGGTTTCGGCGTAAGCTACAGCTCGCTGAGAAGGATATGCCTTATACTTGCGTTGCTTCTGATCATTCTCGATCTTGTTATATATGTGCTTAGAAACCGCTTCTATGAGAGATTACCTCTTGTGGCAAGGATATGCCTTATAGCGCTGGTTGTTCTTGCGATTATCGGAATTAATCTTCCGGGAAAGAAGAGAGGAAGTGCTACCATATTCCTGGTGGATATGTCAGACAGCTGCCGGGTAAGTCTTCCGGAGATGGAAAAATATCTAAAGGAAACCGTAGCTGGTATGCCCCAGGGAGATGCTTTCGGAATCGTTACCTTTGGCCGTAATGCCATTACTGATCAGTTTGTTACCTCCGATGCCCAGTATCTGGGTATAGCCTCGGAGCCCAATAAAGATGCTACGGATATAGAGAGTGCTGTAAGATATGCTGCTGCTCTTATTCCGGAAGATAAGTATGCCCGTATAGTCATACTGTCCGATGGTAAAGAAACTGTGGGAGATGTGGCTGAGACCTTAAGTCTTCTTCAGAAATCTGAAATAGAGCTTTGTTTCAAATCCTTTGAATCAAAGGAAGCTCAGGATGTCTATATACAGTCGGCTGATATGCCCCGTATACTTTCTACAGGAGATGAGTATAAGATAAAGGTTACGGTGTTCAGTACCTATGATACGGACGCTGTACTTAAGGTGTCTGAGGAAAGTGTAGTTAAGTCGGAGACACAGGTGAGACTGTCACCCGGTGAGAATACATTTGTCTTAAATGATACTGCAGGTGATCAGTCCATAGAAAAGAGAGTGGTGACCATTGAAGCTGCAGGTGATGAGGTGACGGAAAACAACTCGGTTGTAGCTGCAGCTACCGTGGATGCACCGAAGAAGATACTGCTGATATCCGGAGCTCATGAGGACAGCAGTGGATTTGAGAATCTTCTTAATTCGCTGAATATAGATCTGAAAACTGTTTCTGCATTAAATGCGCCTGACAGCCTAGCAAAGATGCTGGAGTATAAGGTGATTATAATCGATAACTGTCATATAGAGGATCTGCCAAAGGATTTTGATGTAAATTTGGAGAGCTATGTAAAGGATTATGGTGGTGGACTAATTACCACAGGCGGAAAGGAAAGCTATGCTCTAGGTGGATATAAGGATACCACCATGGAAAAGATTCTTCCTGTAGACTGTCTGCCAAAGGGCTATAACGAGGCTCCTCCCCTTGCCATGGTAATGATCATAGACTGCTCAGGCTCCATGTCTGCTGAAGATGGCGGTCGTGCCAAGATAGATGTTGCTGTTGATGCTGCCATAGAAGCAGTTGATGCAATGAACAGAGATGATCAGGTGGGAGTCATTACCTTCAGTGATAACTTCCAATGGAGACAGCCGATAGTGCATCTCAGTGATAAGGATGCTGTTAAAAATGAAATAAATAAGATAGGTATCCAGGGCGGAACCGTGATCAAACCTGCGGTTATTGAGGGAGCGTCGGCACTTAAAGGTGTTGATGCCGGAGTTAAACATATCCTTCTTCTTACTGATGGAGAGGGCGAGACAACTGACTTCGAGGATGCTGTTAAGCTTATAAATGACAACAATATAACCATGTCCACCATTGCTGTTGGAAGTGATTCAGATACCAGACTTCTGGAGAATCTGGCCGATGAGTGCGGTGGAAGATATTATTATTCAGATGAAACAACTGACATACCGAAGATATTTGCCGAAGAGGTTTATCTGTCAGGTGATACTTATTATAAAAGCGGTGATTTTGTTTTAAGTACTAATGGCAGCAGTAAGCTTATCGAGGGACTTTATCCTGACGGATTGCCACACATAAACGCTTATGTGGCTACCTCAATTAAAACAGGAGCCAGAGAAGTTATCTCCACAGATGAAGAGGAGCCGCTGCTTGCATCCTGGCAGTATGGTCTGGGAACAGCCATAAGCTGGATGACAAATGCTTCGGGAAGCTGGGATGAGGCACTTTCAGGAATGGATGATTATTCTTCCATGTGGCGCAGGATGATAGATATGGCCAGCATGGAGGGGGACGCCGGAAATGATATCCTCACCTTTAATAAGAGAAGAGGCGAGCTGTTTATAGATTATCAGGCTTCAGAATATTCTGAAAACTCCAAGGTGACAGGTGTATATACAACGCCTTCAGGAGAAACCAAAGAGATAAATCTTGTATCTGATAATCCGGGAGAATACTCAGCTGCAGTTCCGGCAGATGAAATGGGTGTATACAGTATAAATGTCCGAAGAACCGAAGGTGACGAAGTGAAGGCATCCAATACTGCTGTAATGGCAGTCCAGTTCTCCGATGAATACAGACGTGATATATCAAACGAGAATCTGGTTAACTTTATCAATCAAAGCGGCCGTGTGCTTGAGGATAATGAAAATGTATTTACCAAGTTAAAGGGTAAACAGAATAACAGGAGAAATATTACATTTTTCCTTATTGTATGTTCTGTCATACTGCTGATTCTGGATATAGTATTCAGAAGATTCGCCGTAGGTGCAAAGTTTAGATCCGTTATTAATAAGCTTCGTGCTAAGAGTAAGCCGGATAGGGTGAAGACAAAGCCGAAAAAGGCTGTTAAAAAGAAGAAAGAGTCTGTTCCTGAGATAAAAGATCAGGTGGACTTTGAAGTTATACCGGATAAAGATGATGCGGTTTACGAGCCGGTTCAAAAGCCTGCCGCGGAAAAGAAAGCCGGTAAGAAAAAAGAAAAGAAAAAGGAGCAGCAGGAACCTGAAACATTGGATACCTCGGCTCTGTTAAGAAAGAAAAAGGATAGGAATATGTGATTATGAAGGGATTAAAAGAAAGACCGGAAGTGAAGAAACTTCCAAACGGGGGAAAATGCTGGGAACAAAAATATGATGAGTTTTATCTGAAGGCATATGTACCGGCAACTGAGATTGATGGTGAGGTATTTAACTATGCCTACCGTGCACCGATGCTGCTTATCTTCGAGGAAAGTCACCAGACTATGGAGGAGGCAGTAAACTTTGCCCAGACGAGTGGTCTTGCAAAGGTAGCATCAGCTGTGGATTCAAGCGTTTTGTTTGTTTATCCAACCTGCGAAGGAGGCTGGGAAAATGCATCAGTAACGATGTATCAGTCTCTTATGACACAGGTAAGGATGGACCCGATTTATGCAGACGGAATCGTGGAATATCATGACTTCTTTGCCCAGAGCTTTGAGGGATATTTTATACGCGGTGCCAAGTTCAGAACGGATATATACAGCTTTGGCAAGTCAGCGGATTATGTGGCATCAAAGCTTCTGGATACCATAGAGGGAGAGTATCTCTGGGGACCGGGTGAGATAACACCTGCCATGTGTTCTATGGAACGCCTAAGCTTTGTACCGGAGATCAAACGTAAGGATATTCCGGTTATGAGTGTTGCCAATAGTCCTGAGATCAATAAGTGTTTTGAAAGTCAGTGTGAAAATGTACTGATAAAGGAAAAGGCTGATTATACGGCTGACTTTTACAGCTTTGTCTGGAAATATAAGATGTGGGTCGGCCATGTGGAGCTGGAGCCTGATCTTAAAGCATTGGGAATGATAGAAGAGCCGGGAACCTTTACCGTAAAAACTTCTGATAGAAATATCGGAAGATATAAGGATACCACAGAGCATCCTGCCGGATATTTTGCATATTATAAAGAGGGACTTCTGGATAACGGACCGGTTCCGCTTGTACTGGGATTCCACGGCGGTGGAGATTCTTCCATGTATCATACCTTTGGAGCCGGCTGGTGGGATATAGCCAGAAGATATGGCTTCTTATATGTCGGTGTTGAGAATCATCATGATCTTCCGGCACCGGAAGCAATTCAGATACTTGAAACACTTAAGAAGAGATATCCT
Organism: Eubacterium sp.; assembly: GCA_017519155.1. Taxonomy (GTDB): domain Bacteria; phylum Bacillota; class Clostridia; order Lachnospirales; family Lachnospiraceae; genus Eubacterium_Q. The sequence goes on along the minus strand of JAFWSY010000089.1, from coordinate 8,136 downwards.
ATAGACGAGAACCGTATATATGCAACGGGATTCTCTATGGGAAGTGCCAAAACCTGGGATATGTATCATGAGTATCCGGAAGTCTTTGCGGGTCTTATGCCCTGCAGTGCACTTTTTGCTGTAAAGGATAATCCATTCGGACTTTCTTATGATGATCCTGGTTTCAATAAAACAGTGGCAGTACCTTTGTTCTATTCAGGGGGTGAGGCATCTCCTCTTCCGGAGCTTTCCTTCCATGCTGACACTTCTCTGGACAGAGTAAAGTATCTTGCCGAGACCAACAAGCTGAAGGCTGATTTTGAGGATATCAGTTTTGATAATAAGGATAACTGGGTGGATCCGATATATGGTATTCCGGGAGACAGAGTAGAAAAAATACCTGATGAAACCAGAGGAAGTATTCTGACAGTTAATTATTTCGACAGTGAGGATGGAGTGTGCAGAACAGCTCTGGCATCTGTCAGCGGACAGGGACATGAATGCAGACCTCATTCCTGCGAAAATGCCTGGAAGTTCATATCCCGGTTCTCCAGGAATAAAAAGTCTTAGTTTATAAAGATATTTTGCTTATTATGATGTATAATAGGCTACATATATGATAAGCGAGAAGAAGGAAAAATTATGAAAAAGCTTTTTATAGCCGAGAAGCCCTCAGTGGCTCAGCAGTTTGCTGATGCTCTTAAGGTAAAGGGGGCAAGAAAGGATGGCTATCTGGAGGATGACAATTATATAATTACGTGGTGCGTGGGACATCTTGTGGGAATGAGCTATCCCGATGCTTATGATGCTGCTCTTAAGAAGTGGTCCTTCGATACGATTCCTTTTATACCTGATACCTATAAGTATGAGGTTATTCCGGCTGTCAGTAAGCAGTTTAATGTTGTTAAGGGACTTCTCACAAGGGACGATGTGGAGACTATATATGTCTGCACCGACTCGGGACGAGAGGGAGAATATATATACAGACTGGTGGATATGCAGGCAAAGGTTCCTGCAGATAAGGACAGGAGAAGAGTCTGGATAGATTCCCAGACTGAAGAAGAAATCCTGAGAGGAATCAGAGAGGCAAAACCTCTTTCCGAGTACGATAATCTAGGATGCTCAGCATACCTTCGTGCAAAGGAAGATTATCTCATGGGTATCAACTTCTCCAGGGCACTTACCCTTAAGTATTCCTACCCTGTAAAGCAGTATCTTGGTACTGATAAATGCGTTATCGCAGTTGGACGTGTCATGACCTGTGTCCTTGGAATGATAGTTAAGAGAGAACGAGAGATAAGAGAGTTCGAGGTGACTCCATTTTACAAGGTCATAGCTAAGGTAGGAAAAAAGCCTGAAGAGGCGGATAATACTACTCTGTTTACGGCTGAGTGGAAAGCAGTGGAGGGAAGTAAATACTATGGCAGCCCAAAGCTGTATAAGGAAAACGGCTTCAAGGACAGAAAGGATGCCGAGGAGCTAATTAAGTACCTGGACGATCCGGTTCCGGTAGAGATGAAGATAAAGAGCATCACTAAGAAAACCGAGAAGAAGAATCCACCGATGCTCTATAACCTGGCTGAACTTCAGAATGACTGCTCCAGACTTTTTAAGATCAGTCCTACTGAGACTCTGAATACAGTTCAGGAGCTATATGAGAAGAAGCTGGTAACTTATCCGAGAACAGATGCCAGAGTCCTTTCAACGGCTATTGCCAAGGAGATACATAAAAATATAAGCGGACTCTGCAATTATGATAAAGTTGCTCCTTTTGCCCAGAATATAATGAATCAGGGTGGCTACAAGGGAGTAGCAAAATCCAAATATGTAAATGATAAACTGATCACTGATCACTATGCTATTATTCCTACAGGACAGGGACTTGGACAGCTTCCTAAGCTTAGCTCTATTCAGGCAAAAGTTTATGAACTGATAGCCAGAAGATTTCTTTCCATATTCTATCCTGCAGCAGAGTATCAGAAAGTGAGCATAGTTTTGACCAGAAAAACAGAGGAGTTCAGTGCATCCTTTAAGCTTCTTGTAAAGCCGGGATATCTGATGGTGGCTGATCCGAACTTCGGAAAGAAGAAGGAGGCTTCTTCTGATGAGAAGGATGCATCCCAGGAGGATGTTGATACAGATAAAGGAGAAGATAATCAGCCAGTAGGTGAAGAGCTGATGGAATATATATCCTCTCTTAAAAAGGGCAGTACGCTTTCCTGTAATGGTTTTGAGATAAAGGAAGGAAAGACCAGTCCTCCTAAGAGATATACCTCAGGTTCCATGATACTTGCCATGGAAAATGCAGGTCAGCTGATAGAGGATGAAGAACTTCGTGAACAGATAAAGGGAAGCGGAATAGGCACCTCCGCTACGAGAGACTCCATAATCACTAAGCTGGTCAATAACAAATACATAAGTCTTAATAAGAAGACACAGGTACTTTCGCCTACATTTCTCGGAGAAATCATTTATGATGTTGTTCTTTATTCCATTAACGGACTTCTCAGGGCAGACCTTACTGCCAGCTGGGAAAAAGGACTTACGGGAGTTGCTGAGGGCAGTGTAACCGAGCAGGAATATATGAGTAAGCTTTCGGACTATGTGGTAAAATATACTAATGCAGTAAAGAATGTGCGAAACCAGAATCAGATGCATGTTATATTTGATAAAACAAAGCCGTACTATACAAAGAAAAAGTAGGTGTTCGTGGAAATCATGTAATTATGAACATTATTTATGCCTTAGGTAAATAATGATTAAGGCGGCTAAAGTGACGGTTAATTGGGTGGTTAAGAAGGTTAAATAGTATTTGACAAGAATAGTGTTCCGCATTATAACTATGTAGGAGATTATTTATATGAAACAGGGAATAATTGTAGTAAATCACGGGACTTCTGATTTTGAAGCACGTCACAATACGATTGAAGAGTTTGTACTCTCAATCGGTGACAGATTTGAAGATGCAGATATAGCAAGCGCCTATACTGATGGTGAAGTAAGAAAAAAGCTTCGTGAAATCTCCGGTGAGAAGATTCAGAATCTTAAGGCAACTGTTCTTTCCATGAAGGAAAGAGGAGTTACCCATCTTTCGGTTGTCACTACCGATATAATCGAGGATGATACCCATAAGAAGATCAGAGAAGAGGTAAGTTCTCTTGCAGGTCTCTTCAGGGATGTAAAAATAACTAAGCCGCTGCTTTCGGATGTGAAGGATGTGGGACTTGTTGCCAGGGCATTTTACAGTGCATTTAATGATACGGTAGGCGATGATCATATGGTGGTGGTTGCCTGCGACGACAGAACCATATATGAGAATCAGGAAATGGATTTTCTGATGGGTGAGGTTTTTGATAAGCCTCTTGAAAGTCTCGAGAATTCCCTCAGGGAATTCATGAAAAAAAGCTATGTTGCATCCGTAGGCGGAAAGAGACGACTTTATAAGGTTATAAAGGAAATAAATGCCATCGAAGATGGAAAGAGGAAAAGGATTGTCCTTATACCTTTTGAATTCATCGCAGGGACGCAGGTTGAGAATGAAGTTTCGAGAAAACTTCCCGAGCTTATCGACAGGCTTAAGGAAGAAGAATATGATGTAGAAGTGGTTTTCAAAGGTATTGGTGAGTATGATGCTTTCCAGAGACTTTATCTGAAACACCTCTACGATGAAAGATAGTTACCAAACGGAGAAAGAAATGAGAATCATAATTGCAGGCTGCGGAAAGGTGGGCCAGGCTCTTGCCATGACTCTTGCCTCAAGTGGTCATGAAGTAACTGTTATTGATAAGAATCAGGATGCCCTGCTGTCAGTAACCAACAGCGTTGATGTTATAGGTTATCAAGGGGATTGTACCAGTATAAAAACACAACTGGATGCAGGTGTTAAGAAGGCTGATCTTCTGATAGCAGTTGCCGGTGATGATGAGATAAATATGCTGGCATGTCTTATAGCAAGAAAGACAGGCCATACTCATACCATAGCAAGAATCAGAAGACCTCAGTATACGGATGAGATAGCTTATATCAGAGATGAACTGGGACTTTCTTTGGCTATCAATCCGGAGAGGGTTGCAGCAGCTGAAATGGCGAGACTTATACAGATTCCGTCAGCTCTCGAGGTGGATACATTTGCCAAGGGAAGAGTGAGTCTTATCGGTATCAGAATTCCGGAGGATTCGGTTCTTGATAATCTTCAGATAAAGAATCTGTCACGTAAGGTTACTTCCAATGCGCTTATCTGTGTTACGGAGCATGATGGTGAGATAATCATTCCTAACGGTGATACAGTTCTTTCTGCAGGAGATAAGATGTCAGTTACACTTCCTCTTCCGGAGGTAAGTGATTTTCTGAATAAGATAGGTATACGTGCGAAGAAGATCAAAAATGTTATGATAGCCGGTGGTGGTACTACAGGCTTCTATCTAGCACAGAGACTTATATCGCATAAGATAAATGTTAAGATAATTGAGAAGGATCCCGAGAGATGTGAAGAACTGGCAGAGCTTCTGCCTAAGGCTATGATCATCTGTGGTGATGCTACAGAGAAGAATCTTCTTCTTCAGGAATCCGTTGACAGTATGGATGCAGTATGCTGTCTCATGCACCAGGATGAGGCGAATATACTTCTTTCGCTTTTCCTGAATAAGCTGGATCCAAAGATAAAGGTTATTACCCGTGTTCACAGAAACTCATACGAGGATCTGGTTACCGAGCTTCCTGTGGGAAATATAATCACCACGAAGTCAATTACAACCGACTATATAGCCGGATATGTAAGGTCTATGCAGAATTCCATAGGCAGTGAGGTTGAAGCTCTGTATCAGATAATGAATAATAAGGTTGAGGCCCTGGAGCTTGCGGTTGGTCAGGATTTTGAATATGCAGGTACTGAACTGAAGGATCTTGATATCATAGATAATACCCTGATATGCTGTATAAACAGACGGGGAACTATCATAAGACCCGGTGGACGTGACAGCCTTGAGATAGGCGACAGTGTTGTAGTTGTTACAACCAATAAGGGACTTAACAGTATTCATGAAATTGTAAGGAAGTAGACGGATGAACTCGAAGATAATCGTATATACCATAGGAAAGATACTCAAGATTGAAGGCTTTCTTTTTGCTATACCTATACTCTTCGGTATATATTACTCAGAAACAAAAGCAACTATAAGTCTAGGTATAGTTGCTTTTTTATCTATAGCTGCGGGCTTCTTACTCAGTATAAAGCCTCCTGAAAAAAAGTCTATCCGTGCCAGAGAGGGACTTGTTATTACGGGGCTTACATGGATCATTCTGAGTATGGTAGGTTCGCTTCCTTTTATTTTTGCGGGTGCGATTCCGTCCTTTACCGACGCAGTATTTGAAACAGCTTCAGGTTTTACTACTACAGGAGCAAGTATCATTACTGATCTTGAGGTTATTCCGAGAAGTCTTCTGATGTGGAGAAGTCTGACTCACTGGATAGGCGGAATGGGAATACTTATGTTTATGCTCATTTTTATTCCTTCAAGTGCCGATGAGATGAATATCATGAGAGCAGAGAGCCCGGGACCTTCAGTTGAAAAAATGGTACCCAAGGTTAGAGAGACTGCACTTATACTGTATAGTATATATACTGTTATGACGGTGGTGCTTATCATAGCGCTTGTTATAGCAGGTATGCCTTTTTTTGACAGTGTTTGTATATCCTTCGGAACGGCAGGTACCGGAGGCTTTGGTGTTCATGGTGACAGTATAGCCGGCTACAGTCATGCCTGTCAGAACATCATTACCGTTGGAATGGTTATGTTTGGTGTGAATTTCAATCTGTACTGTCTTATAGTTATGAGAAAATTCAAGGATATCTTACATGCTGAAGAAGTTATAAGCTATCTGGTTATATATTTTACAGCTACAGCAATGGTTTCTGTAGGTACATTTAAGAGTATTATAGAAACCCTTGGATGGAACGGAGCGGCAGGTTATGATAAGCTCTCTGAAGCTATTCATCATTCTGCTTTCCAGGTGGCATCGATTATGACTACTACCGGATTTGCTACAACGGACTTTAATCTATGGGCAAGTATGCCTAAGGCTGTTATAGTCTTTATCATGTTTATCGGAGCCTGTGCCGGAAGTACCGGAGGAGGTCTCAAGGTTTCCAGATGGATACTTTATAATAAGCAGATATATCATGAGATTGAAAGACTTGTACATCCTAATGCTGTTTCTAAGGTCAGACTTGATGGCAAAGTTGTGGATGAAAAAACAATAAGGAGCGCAAATGTATTTCTGATGTCCTATGTTTTCCTTTTTGTTTTTTCTCTGCTGATAGTAAGCTTTGACGGATTTGATCTAGTGTCATCCTTTACGGCTATAGCGGCTACTATGAATAATATCGGTCCCGGACTGGAAGTGGTGGGACCGTTGGGAAGTTTCGCCGGTTTCAGTAATCTCTCGAAATGGGTACTGATAATCGATATGATAGCAGGACGTCTGGAGCTTTTCCCTATACTTATTCTGATATCACCAAATACCTGGAGAAGAAAGTAAAATGCTAAAAAGATTTGAGAGTGAAAGAAAAAAGAAAATGCAATCGGCGCAGCTGATCCCCTTGAGTTTCTTCCTGGCGATTGTTGTAGGAACCATACTTCTGATGCTTCCCATCTCTACAGTGGAGGGAGAGAGTACGGGTATAGTCACGGCGCTGTTTACCGCAACTACATCCATATGTGTTACCGGACTTGTAGTGGTGGATTCCTTTGCACATTGGACGCTTTTTGGTAAGATCATTATTCTGATCATGATTCAGCTGGGAGGACTTGGTATTATATCCGTTACGTCAATACTTATGCTGGCTATACATAAGAGATTTTCTCTTGAACAGTCGCTTATTCTTCACGACGCATTTAACCTGAGTACTGTATCCGGACTTATGAAGTTCCTTTCCAGTGTATTCAAAGGAACCTTCATAGTTGAAGGAATCGGTGCTCTTGTATATATGATAGTCTTTGTTCCGAAGTTCGGACCTGTGGGCATATGGTATGCTGTATTTACCTCCATATCGGCCTTTTGTAATGCAGGTATCGATATATTGGGACCGGACAGTCTTATAAGCTATAATTCTGATCCGATCATCCTGATCAACACCAGCTTCCTGATAGTTCTGGGTGGTCTTGGATATGTGGTCTGGTTTGACTTCATAAACGGTTTTAAAGAAGGCAGAAAAAAGGGTTATTCACTGCTTCTTATATTTAAAAGAGTAAGTGAACATTCAAAGCTTGTACTTAAGGTTACTGCGTTTCTTATTATCGTCGGAGCTGTCGGAGTATTTGTGATGGAATACACTAATCCTGATACCATAGGAGGTATGTCTCTTGGCGGGAAGCTGCTTAACAGTATCTTTCAGTCCATAACCTTCAGAACGGCAGGCTTTGCAGCCGTACCACAGGATAAGCTTACTGACGGAACCTGTGTTATGGGACTGCTCTGGATGTTTATCGGAGGTTCTCCTGTAGGAACGGCAGGTGGTGTAAAGACAATTACATTTTTCATCTGCTTCTTAAATACTGTATCATTTATCAGAAACAGAGATGAGAATGTTGTCTGCGGCAGGAAGGTTACCTCAGCTATGATCCACAAGGCTTCTGCCATTTTAGAGGTTAGTGTACTGGTTACATTTATCCTGCTCATCTTACTTCTATGTGTAGAGAAAGTAAGTCTTATGGATGCTGCCTATGAGATGTTCAGTGCTACTGCGACAGTAGGTCTGTCGAGAGGTCTTACCCCATCTCTTCATCGGGCGGGAAGGCTGATCGTTATAGTTGCTATGTACCTTGGAAGAATAGGTCCTATATCCATGGCTCTTTTCTTCAATCAGGGTGGAAATAATGAAAGAAATAATATTAACTTTGCAAAGGGTAACTTCTTCGTAGGTTAACTGCTGTGCAGAGTAAATGTTCTGGGATAAATAATTAAAAGATAGAGGAGAAATATTATGAAACAGGTTGCTGTACTTGGACTTGGTCGTTTCGGAAGGAAGCTGGCAGTAAGCTTATATGAAAATGGAGCTGACGTTATGGCGGTGGATAAATGTGAGGATATAGTTGAGAATATATCTTCCAGTGTTAGTTTTTAGATATGATGTGATTTTTGTATTGAATTTGTGTTTAT
>JAFWSY010000088.1 GCA_017519155.1 Eubacterium sp. | reverse complement strand
GGATGGAAAAGATCTGTTCTTGTCCAGTCAAAAACCGGCATGAAATTGTAGCAGACAACCTTTACCCCGAACTCTGCCAGATTACGAAGAGTCTGTTTATAGTTTTCTATATAAAGGTCTCTTCCTTCTCCTGCAGTTTTTATATCATCGTGTACATTTACGGATTCAACGACAGCCATACCGAAGCCATATTCATCCAGCTCATCCTTAACCTTCTGAATCTCATCCTTCTCCCAGATTTCTCCTGGCTGCTTATGATGAAGTGCCCATACGATTTCCGTAACTCCGGGTATCTGTTTTATGTCGGAAAGTGATACAGAATCATTGCCGGTGCCATACCAGCGAAATGACATTTTCATAGTTCATTCTCCATTTTCATTTTTTAGTCGTTTTATAGAAAAATCGGACCGGAGGCTAAATCCAGTCCGATTTATATTATACCATAAAAAGGTAAAGTATGAGCTAATTAATTTTCAGGAACTGTATCGGTATCACCATAAAGTTTAACCCACTTTTCATCACGTTCCTTCTGAATAGCTTCACCACCTGATGATAAATAATCAGCTAAATATTTCTCCCAGTTGGCTTCAAACTCATCTACTGAACATCCAACGCACTGATCATACATTATATCTCTCTTCTCTCCAAGTGCTGTACCCATTCCTTCTTCAGATTCAATTGCTCCAACATTTACGTGTTTTTCCTGTATAGCATCAGTCTGAGCAATCTTGTTAGCCTGAGCAACTATTTCAGGCTCGATACCTGCATAACTATGAGAAATAGAAAGATCTGTAAGTGCAGGATTCTTAAGGTTAAGTCCATTACATGTGATAGTATAATCAATATTAAAGCCTGAGTTCATTATAGGATCACCTGTTGCTGCGATAACTGAATATGATCCATCTTCAAGAACTTCATGTGTAACTCCCTCATCACCTAACTGGAGATACTGGATATGCTCAGGATCTGAGATCCACTCAAGGTAAAGAAGTGAAGCAAGAGGTTCATCATTTGTTACAGGGAAGAATATCTTTCTGTCACCTGCTGTAGATGTAACATACTTTGTGTGTCCGCCCTTGGAATCTTCAAATGGATCGATAGCTATAAACTTAGCATCCTCACCAACTATTCTCTTAAGGTTAGCATTGATAGAGTCATCACCATTTCTAAAAGGATAATCCCAGTTATGTGTGAAAGCACCAACATAACCTGCCTTCATCATATCGTCCTCTGTTGTATCTCCACTTTCATAAAGAGCGAAATCTTTCCAGAGAAGTCCATCGTTATACCACTGATTAAGAAGCTTAACAGCTTCCTTTGTTCCGTTTTCTGTAAGCTTTCTGTCATCGAAACCGTTTACATAGAACTCGCGGTCAGATATAGCAGGATCAATAAATGACTCAATAAGTGTAGCTGCTCTCCAGCCTACATCGAAGGATATTGAATAAGGAACCATCTTATCAGCGTCAGCTCCGAGAAGTGTATCAGCATTATCTCTGAATGCCTTCATAACCTCTTCAAACTCAGCCTTTGTCGTAGGTTCTTTAAGCTCAAGCTTATCAAGCCAGTCCTTACGGATAAATGTATTAATTCTGTTTGTAGTTGCTCTCTTTCCTTCTATAGCCCAGAGGGTTCCTGTATAAGGATCCTTATCCCAGAGCATATTTGTTTCCCCAAGCCAGTTCCAGAGATTTGGAGTGATGTCCTTGTTGCTCTCAACAAGATCAGCCAGATCATAAACACCACCCATATTTGCATATGTCTGGATAGTAGCATAGTCATATGTTACGCAGATATCAGGAGCATCTGATGCTGCAAGAAGGTTATTAAGCTCATCAACCTCTGTCCATCTTGGAACAGCCTTGAACTCAACCTCTACATTGTAATCAGCAAGCATTCCATCCTGGATATACTTTGTGTACATGTTGTTAGTAGGGTCTGTACCACCGTCATTTCCACGATCATAAACCTCAACAGTAATATGCTTTGTTTCAGCGAATTTACCATCTACAAGCTCATCACCTGAACCGCTGTCGGCTGCAGGTGCTTCATCTGAGCCACCCTCTTCTGCCTGAGTATCAGCCTCAACTGCTGCGCTGTCATCCCCTCCGGCACTGTCTGACGTTCCATTACTAGTACCGCCACATCCCACAAGCTGTGCACAAACTGCAGCAGCAAGCAGAACTGATAAAACCTTTTTTCTCATTTGTTTTACCCATCCTTTCCTTACATTGAAAAAAATATAATTTGTAACTGTTCTCAGTTACTGTTTATTCTTTTACTGCACCTACTGTTACACCCTGGATAAAGTATTTCTGTAATCCCGGATATACACAGAGGATTGGTATCGTTGAAAACATAACTACCGCTGCCTTCAGTGCTTCCGAAAGACCCGGAGTTGTAAAACCTTCCTGTGTAGCTACGTCAACACTGTTGATATTATTTATGATGTTATAAAGGAGCAGCTGAATCGGATAAAACTTAGGTTCTTTTACGAACATAAGCGCATCCGAATAGCCGTTCCATCTTCCTACTGCATAGAACAGCGCGAGTGTTGCTATAACAGGCTTTGAAAGAGGTATGTATATCTTCCAAAGCACCTGAAAGAAGGATGCTCCGTCCATTTCTGCCGACTCCCTTAATGAAATCGGTATTCCGAAGAAGAAGTTCTTCATGATGATCATGTTGAATACCGATAAACAATAAGGAAGTACAAGCACAAGAGGATTGTTTAAGAGATGCAGGCTCTTCATAAGAAGATATTCAGGAATTGTACCTGCATTAAAGAACATCGTTATAGTAATAATTACGTTAAATGCGTTTCTTCCCTTTAATTTGTCGAAGATCAGCGGATATGCACAAAGGATAGTCATTGTCAGGGACAGAAGAGTTCCCACAACTGTGAGGATTGCTGTCCAGGCAAACGCCCATATATACTTCATATCAGAAAGTACTGTTTTGTATGCGTCAAAGGTAAATCCCTTAGGTACCAGATATACTTCTCTTTTTACCAGATAATCAGAACCGGACAGAGACTTGGCTAGCAGATTGATCATGGGGAGTATACAGATGATGATCACCATGATACAGAGGATTACAAATATCACATCACCAATCTTCGTTCTGTCTACACCCCCCATATTCATTTTTATGCCAAGCTCGTCAGCCACTTTTTTCTCTATGTTTTTCTCTTCACGTTTCATGTCTCAGTGCTACCTCCTACCATATTCCTCTTTCACCAAGCTTCTTAGCCACTCTGTCAGATATAAGCAGGAATATAAGTCCTATTACTGACTGGAAGAGTCCAACAGCAGTTGTCATGGAGAACTTCAGACCCTTGATACCGTTTGTATAAACGAATGTTGAGATAACATTTGCTACATCCATTACTGTATTATTCTGCAGGGCAAAAGGTCTGTCGAAGCTGGAACCAAGGATATGTCCGAGATTGATTATGAGCAGTACTACGATAGTCGGACGTATACTCGGAAGAGTTACATGCCACATCTTTCTGAATCTGCCTGCACCATCAACCGCTGCGGCTTCATATAGTTCAGGATTGATGCTTGTTATGGCTGCCAGGTATATGATTGAATTCCATCCGAAACTCTGCCAGATACCTATGAAGATATAAGTGAATATCCAATGTGTGGAATCATTCAGAAATGGAATCGGACCAACTCCTATTTTCTCAAATACCATATTTACAAGTCCTGTGCTCGGAGCAAAAAGCTGAAGAGCAAGACTGGAGATAATAACCCATGAAAGGAAGTGAGGCATATATGCCACAGTCTGAACAGTCTTCTTGAATTTCTGGGCTCTTAACTCGTTAAGAATAAGTGCAAATATGATGGGAGCCGGAAAACCGAGGATAAGATCAAGGATATTAAGCAGTAATGTGTTTCTTACCGAATACCAGAAATCCATGTTACGAAAGGCCTGATTAAAATACTTCAGTCCATGTTCTCCCGTAACCGGCATCTGCCATACACTCATATTCAGCTTGTAATCCTTCCATGCTATCTGGATATACTGCATAGGTGTATATTTAAAAATAATAAAATAGATCATGGGAAGAAGCAGCATAGCATATAGCTGCCAGTATCTTTTAAAGTATGCTTTTGCCGATACTTTATTCTTCGGTTTAACTTCTGACTTGCTCATCTCACACCCCTAAATATTTTTGGATTGTTGAATCTTTCAACTGGCTTTGATTATAAAATATAAATTTGCAATATAGGATTGTCAGAGATGTTAAGTGAATTGTAAAAGTTGTTTTATTTTGCTATAATGGTTTTTAAATTACAATTTCCATGTTATTCTAAGTGCATGAAGGATTTTAATATGCGCCGGGATCTTACAACTACATTTACAGACAGACAGTATATGCTGTCAGAAGATTATGAGCTTTACTACTACCAGGATAAGCATTTTACACCGACAAAGCCTCACAATCACCCTTATTATGAATTCTATTTCTTTATAAGAGGCGACATCGACTTTGTAATAGGAGGAAAGCATCATCCACTGCAGCGGAATGATATCGTTATCATTCCGCCGGGGATAAATCATTTTGCTGTATCCAGGGATTCGGAAAAGCCATATACTAGAATTGTATTCTGGATAAGCCAGGCTTATTTTGAATACTTTAAAACCATGTCTTCTGATTTTAACTATGTCTTTGACCTTGCAAAAAATGAAAAGATATATGTTCATCATCCTGATGAAATAACCTTTAATTCTTTGCAGACCAAGGTCTTTGATATTATTCAGGAAACTAAGATGAAGCATTACGGAAGACTTGTCAGAATTAATCTTCAGATTGCCGAACTGCTTATAAGCATTAACCGGTATGTGTATGAAAAGGATCACCCTACTGAGATGTCTTCGTCACCGACTCTCTATAACAAGCTGATCAATTATATCGAGAGCAACATAACCAATCCCATCACACTGGATGATCTTTCAAAAGAATTCTATACCAGCAAAAGCCACATACTTCATTGTTTCAAAAACAATCAAGGGCTATCGCTGCATCAGTATATAATAAAAAGAAGGCTTCAACTTTTCAGAGAAGCCATCATAAACGGGGAAGATATCAAATCCACTTACTTAAACTGCGGCTTCAATGATTACTCAAGCTTTTATCGAGCCTTTAAGAAAGAGTATAATATATCTCCCAATGATTTCAGAACTGAGCTCCTTAATTCAACTATGAATGAATTAAAAAGCCAGCAAAATAAAGATTAGAACATAAATATACGGATAGACTTTCGTCTATCCGTATATTTTTTATCCATATATTCTTTTTTGTACTTTTTCAATAACCTTTTTTCTGAGAATTATCTTCTCCAGTACATTTTCCCTGGAACCCGCATAATATCTCACTTTGTTTACACCCTGTTGTAAGCTGACAAGGGTCTTTGTATATCTCACATGACTAAGTACTCCATCGCCCCATACATCTGTGATTCCCGGCTGATAATCATCCGGAAGAATTTTAATGGTCTTCACATCTGCTGTATCCAAAGAATTCACTGAATACTTTATAAATATGTTCTCACCGGCTGTATAAGGATTAGCAGGAAGTGTCTGGAAGATAAGCTCATATTCACCTTCCTCCTGAACCATAAATTCATATTCAAGATAAGGAGTACTATCTGTAAGAGGAACATCCTCCGTAACCGGGAAGAGCTTGACCCCGCTGTCCCAGCTGCCCACATCCTTAAGCACAACAAATTCACCCATATTCTCTGACTCATTATTTGAACCGTCAGACTTAAAACTATACTGCTCAGCAGGCATCTCTATCACATCTTTTCTATAGCCCAGAAGGCGCACATCTACCCTGCCCTGAGGATAAGATATGTATAAATGAACATCATCCTTTTCGCTGAGCTTCTCAAGAGTTTCTCTCGTGGTCTTAACAGTAATATACTGAATAGGATTCTCCGGATCCACCTGTCCGGAAGTTCTGTCTATTTCTATGTCCCATCCATCAAGAATACTTCCCTTTTCCGAAGCATTAAGCGGACTATCGGAATCGGTAGAAACATAGTTGCGTTCCGGTTCCTCAGTATATTCACCGTCGGCAAGAAAAGCCACATAGGACACAGCCTTATCACCGGCTAAAGCTACGAATACTCTGGTTTCGAATATGTCATCTTTGTTTGTATCGGATGATGCATCTGAATCTCCTGCCTTACGCCACTCTCTTACTGTAAGCGGCTTTCCGGACCACTCCATACCACCGGTGGAAGCTCTTTCTCCCGTGAGACCTGCCATAATAGCAGGACCGGATACAGGGATTACATTTTCGATTATAGGTCTTGCACTTTCCTCGCTGTTCCAGTTTCTGAAGCCGATATGTTCTGCCATGGCAAAACCGTCCCACTTCCTGTCTGCAGCGCTCTGAAGCTTTTCAGCCAATTCAGCATCATATGTAAGAGCAGCCTTTATCTTTTCGGCATAATCATTTGCCACAACTGCACCTATAGATGCAAAGTAGTGATTATATGCCCTGTATATCCACATTTCAATAAGATTAATTCCCGCAAGAATGTTATAGGATATAAGTTCCGTAAAGGCAGCCTTGCTGTCCTCAGGACATTTTTCTTCCAGCTCAAGAACAGCTGTCTTTATAAAAACAGCTTCTTCAAGAACCTTCTCAGCCTCATATCTATCAAGTGAGTAAGCATCCTCATTCATATGCTCCGGTCTTCTGTTATGTATAAGTCTGTTAGCTCTGTTATATACATCCGTAAGCTTATATATATCTTCAGCGTCAAATGCAGCTCCGAACTGCAGCTGCATCCAATCCCTAAGATAAGCCTTTGTGGAATTTACAGCATTTATTCCATACTTATCGTAATCATAAGCAAGACTGAGGAAGTAACTGAGCGGAGTCTCATTAAGACCCAGATCTCCTACATTTACTATCCAAAGACTTCTTACTCCATGCTCGTAAGCGGTAGTCATCTGCTCCCATACCTCAGGCAGATAAGTGCTGTTGATCCATTCATAGGATATGGGTTCGCCATGATAATCAAAATGATAATACATGCCGAAACCACCCTTATGCTGTCTCATGGACTCATCCGGCAGGGTTCTGAGATATCCGTGATTATCATCACAGAGCATGAGGATAACATCCTCAAGTTCCTCACAGTTTTTAAGACCTTCTGTGGTCTCATTTCCGTAATAGAAAGGCTCCACCTCTTTATAAAGGGCAAGCATTCTCGGAACCTTTGTAAGATCACTGTTTACTTCTTCTTTTATCAGCCGGTTCTGGGTTTTCAAAACATCACGAAGAAGATCTATATTATCCTTAAGGGTTGCATCCTTTCCCATGATCTTGGAATCGCGTTCTCCACGCATACCCACTGTGATCACATTTTCCAGATGCCCGTTTCTCTTAAGACCATCTCTCCAGAATCTGGTGATTCCCTCTTTATTTACAAGAAAATTCCATGCATCTCCGTAGATAGAATCCTTTCCTCTTACGTGGCTGTACTCCTCTCCATGTCTGAGACATGGCTCATGATGGGAAAGTCCCATTACCACACCCAGCTCATCTGCAAGCTCTGCACTGAGAAGTCCCGGACCATCCTCCGCAAAACAGGATGCCCACATGGCAGGCCACAGATAGTTACCCTTCATTCTGAGGAGCATTTCAAATATTCCTTCATAGGCTTCGCGATTCACTCCGCCGAAATGTTTCATGCACCAGTTGCCGAAGCAGGGCCACTCATCGTTAATAAAGAAGCCTCTGTATAAAACAGACGGTTCCTTAGAAATAAATGTATCTTTATCACTAAGCTCCTGCTCCTTTTTAACAGGAACTGCCAGAGACCAGTTAACAAGCGGAGAAACTCCCAGCAGGTCTGATATATGGAAAAGACCGTAAATAGTTCCTCTCTTGTCACTTCCGGCAATTATGATAAAGCTTCCTTCCTCAGTTACCACCGGGAAGAAGCCATAGACTTCACGTTTTCCTTTTATCTCATCCAGTGAGATGATACCTCTGTCCTGCATCTCATCAAGAAGAGGACTCTTACCTATAGTTCCGAAGATAACATATATGTCTGATCCATCTGCTCCACCGGCGATTTCCGCTTTGTATTCTTCTGCGGATAAAGCCTCTGTGGCAGCACCGGTCACCCGACGTATATCCTCCATAACCTTCTCGGATATCTTTATAACGCCACTGAAGGCTTCGTTTTCGCGAACGAAAAGAAGCCTTGCACTGTTATTTATTTTAATACTGTTATTACTCATTGTATATACCTACATCTTTTTATAGCTTAAATAATTCCAGGAAGCTGCTGCAAGTGATACTCCTTCACCAACCTCATGAGTTACAGGAGTAACCTTATCGGGCTCTGCCATAGAGTTTCCGGCCTTAAGATCATCACCCTCCATGGAAATGTGTGATACGAGCTTATAGCCTTCAAGTCCCTCTATATCAAGTTCTGCAGATTCATCCAGTTTTCTGTTTACTGCAAATACCGAAATAGTTTCCTTGTCTTCAGAAATAACTGCAACCGAATCAACGCATGGTACATTTTCTGCCTTGCCCTCTGTAAAGGTCTCACTCTGAACCTCTGTCTTAAGAGCTGTTCCACGACCGTTTACTGAAGTATAAAGGAATGGATAGAATATGGTCTGTTTCCATACTCCACCGCCTGTCTCAGTCATGATCGGTGCGATTACATTTACCAGCTGTGCAAGACATGCAATCTTAACTCTGTCAGAATGCTTCAGAAGAGTGATCATAAGATCTCCTACTACTATTGCATCCTCGAGATTATACATATCTTCAAGAAGCGGTGGCGCTACCTGCCATGGCTTCTGCTTCTTATCCTGCTCATTACTGTGGAACCATACATTCCATTCATCGAAGGAAAGCATGATGCTCTTCTCTGATTTCTTTTCTTCCTTAACCTTGTCACAGATTGCAACAACATCCTTGATGAACTTATCCATTATAGCTGCTGAACCCAGGTACTGCTGGGAATTGTCATCAGGATTTCCGTAATAGCTGTGCAGTGACAGATAATCCACATGATCATATGCTTCTCTGAGAACTGTTTCCTCCCAATGACCGAAGCTTTCCATCTGCGGACCTGAGCTTCCACAGGCCACCAGCTCGATGGAAGGATCCACCATCTTCATAAGCTTGGCTGTCTCACAGGCAAGTCTTGCATATTCGGCAGGTCTCTTAGTACCAATCTGCCAGTCTCCGTCCATCTCATTTCCGAGGCACCATACCTTTATTCCAAAGGGTTCATCAAAACCGTTCTTTCTTCTCATATCGGCATAGTATGTGTCTGTGGATGAATTGCAGTACTCAACCAGATTTCTTGCATCATCTGCCCCTCTGGTTCCGAGATTAACAGCCATCATAACATCAGTCTCAGCACGTTTTGCCCACTCCTGGAACTCATCGATTCCAACCTCATTGGTTTCTATGGAATTCCAAGCCAGCTCCAGCTTTCTCGGACGCTTAGCCTTATCTCCGACACCGTCTTCCCAGTTATACCCGGATACAAAATTACCACCCGGATATCTTACCATAGGAACCTTAAGCTCCTTGATAAGCTTCATTACATCCTGACGAAAGCCCATATCATCTGCAGATTCATGTCCCGGTTCATATATACCGCCGTAAACTGCTCTTCCGAGATGCTCTATGAATGAACTGTAAATTCTGTCATCAATTTTGCTTATATCAGTCTGTGTGTTTATATTTATCTTTGCTTTCATATATTTCCTCACCTTTTTCAAGAATCACCTGACATCCAGGGCATTTAGTTTAGTGTAAAGCTCTTCAGCTGTAAGGAGCTGCTTTGTCCCGTAAATGTAATATAAAATGCGTATACTCCGTCAGGAAGCTCCACATCTGCACTATACTCTGTCCAGATATTTGTGTTGTGAACCTCAAAACTTGCCAAAACCTTATCAAAAGGAGCTGTTCTTATCTCGAACACACCGTCTCCGTAGCCTCTGGTTGCTATGGAAATGCTCTTTATTCCTTCACATTTATAATACTTGAAGCCCATAGTTGTTCCGTTTGTTATTCCGGTAATAAAGGCTTCCGGATAATCCATTCCATCATCCTGTCTCTGGGTTACAGTAGGCAGTCCCGGCTTTCCGATGTAGAGCTCCGGCTCCTTTGTAAAAAGATTACATACAGTATATCCGGCATGCTCACCCTTTCCTGTAAGAGGTGCACCGTTAAGTCCCTGAGAAGTAATCTCTACCTGAGGTATACTTCCGTCCTCTGCAAATTGTATTTTCTCCGCACATCCCTGACGGCTGTACCAGGTTCCGTTAGTATGACGATGGTAGAATATATACCACTCACCGTTTATCTCAACTATACTTCCATGATTATTTGCACCGTACATTCCCGGAACATCATTTTCCTTATAACCACCAATTCCCTTATCAGCATTACTTATGATAACTCCGCCATAAGTAAACGGTCCCTTTGGCGAATCAGAGGTTGCATAGCAGAGCTCATGCATCCATATAGATGAATATATAAAATAATACTTGTCTCCTCTTTTTCTGATGGAGGATGCCTCGAAGAACTCATGTCCCTTGAAGCTTCCCTTTTCAGGATATTCGATTCCCGGAGCTATAAATACCGGTTCTTCTTCAATAGTCAGCATATCCGGTCCAAGCACTGAAAGAAGAGATCCGCTTCTTCCCTTATCTCCACGAGGGGCAAAGCCCAGATAGAGATAGGTCTTATCTCCTTCAGTAATTACTCCCGGATCAAATGACGGCTCATCACCTTCTCTGTCTCCGAGACGTGTTCCGTCCTTATAATGAACATAACCGTAGAATTCATATTTACCTGCCGGTGTATCACATACAGCAACAGATGTAACACCTACTTTATCCATAACATAATACAGATAATATCTTCCGTCAGGTCCTATAGTTACATCCGGTGCATAAAGACACATGGAACCATCCGGATTCAGAGGTTCTGCAGTCTTAGGATATATGACACCTTCATATCTCCAGTTTCCCAGATCATCAACCGGTGCCGAATAACATACATAATCACCGAGACAGAATACATGACCGTCAAAGAAATCATGTGAACCATATACGTAAACTCTGTCTCCAAAAACATAAGGTTCTCCATCAGGTATATATTCCCAGGATGGAAGGTATGGATTTACTGCTTCTTTTTTCATAATCGCTCCCATTTCTTTTTTTATATTTTTTATAATCAAGTTACTGCTCTCAGCAACTTTATTTTCAATAATAGACATGCCCTTTTAACACAAGGAAAAGGGCGTATCCATATAAAGATACGCCCTTCATAAAAATTTTAAAGAGGTTTTAGTATTCCTTATAATTTCTGTTACTTTTTCTCCAGTATATACCTCAGAATATTCAATCCCGATTCATAATCCTCAGCATTGCCGGAAATAACAAAATATACTTTTTCCCCTGTTTGTATATAGTCTTTTGTAAAGGCTGTATCAGTTATATCAATAGCTGCGGCTATTTCGCTTCCCGACTCTCCTGATTTCTTATATACTAAATTATCCTTCAGCTTATCATATAAATCTTTATCAAGAACCTCATTCATATCAGCAAGGCACTCAACCTTGGCCATGAACTCCAATCCATCATTATCGGTAATTACATAATTGTAAGTATTCGTTGCTATTTCAGCATTGAATACAGTATAGGACTGCGGGTCATCACCATTCAGGAAAATATTTCCCAAATAAGCTTTGTTACCTTTAGTACTCAGCTGAAGATACTCCAGATAATCATCCTGAAGATAGTCATAACCTTCATCAGACATTACAACGTTGACCACACCACCTGTGACCACGACATTTCTCATATTCAGCGCCAGGTCTACTATCATCCATATAAGAATAAGTATAACCACGCATACACCGATTACAAACTTAAGATAGTAATCTATGAAATACTGTTTCTTCTCAGCGCCTGACATCTCGCTGAGTTTCTGTTTTTCTTCCTCTACATATTCTTTAAATGTTAAGCCGTGAATCATTCTTCATCTATCTCATCGGCATCCTCTGCATCGTCACTGTCTTCCTGAGAATCCTCTTTTTCAGCAGCTTCTTCTGTCTCCTCGGAATCCTCCTGCTCTTCTTCTGAGTCTTCCTCAGCTTCTTCAGAAGCATCAGTATCTTCCTCAGTTTCCTCTGCAGCTTCGCCGTCTTCATTTTCTTCGTCATCTTCACTCTTCTTAGGTCCAAACACTCTTTCTTCAAGTTTGTCAAAATGTTTGATAAAGAAGCGTGAGTTATAATACAGGGCCATGTAAGCTATAAAAAGCCATATCAACCATGCCCACTTAAAATACCAGATAGCGATGATAAATGGAGCAATCTCCATAGCGATGCCAAGTATTACTCTCGGAAGATGTACCACTCCGAATATCAGAGCATTCCTGAAGGCAACAAAGGTCTGCATCTCAAATCTCGCTATCATCGGAAATATACAGAATGTGATCATCAGAACCATTATGCTGAATATAGCCAGCATTCCAATGAATACAACCGGTATATTACCGGACTTATGGATAATGTACCAGTCAGCACCGAAAAATGCATAAATAAGTATCAGAATAAATGATACTTTAAGGTCCTGCTTGAAATTATCCTTAAATGCTTTAAAAAATTCCTTCGTAACATAAGGTGCCTCACCACGTTCCAGCTTCATAGCAACATAGTATTTAGCTGTCACTGAGGCACCAAAAGTAAACACAGGGATAGAACAGAGAACGCACAGAATATTCAGCCACGCTAGATCGGCTGCTCTTCCGACTGCCTGCATCAGGTCGCTGTCATATCTGAAAAAATCCATAATAATCCCTTTCTAATCTATATTATCCTTCACTTATAATATGGCAAACTCCCCTAATTGTCTACCATATCTTAAAACTTCCTAAAAAATCTTAAAAATAATAAAATATCCAAATTTTTTAGTATATCTTATAGTTTCCGCTGAGTATCATATATGAGAAGAAATAAAGACAATTGTCATAATATCTTCTATTTCCCAGCCTGAGCGGAGTATCCAGGAATCGCTTAACCCATTTTGCAGTCTTCTCATTATCAATTATCACTCCTGTTGTTGCATTTGTTGCAATAATTGCTATAGGATGAAGCGCATTTTCACTAAGCTTGGTTCCATCTACTTCATAAATATGATCCCAGTCATCCATATTTTCGGGCCTTTCAAAGAAGGATATATATCTGTCAGCCTCTTCTTTAGCCCAATCAGTGACACCGCACCATACACTGTCTACTGCAATATTCAGTATAGTTCTGTATGCGTCACTGTAAAACCAGTCATGACGTCCACCGTACTTTATTCGGTCATTATGATGTGGTTTTCCGTCATATTCGGCATATTCAGAAGAAAGTCCAGTCTCAGGATGACAAGCCTTTTTCCAGTACTCTCTGCTGGCATCAGCCGCTTTCATCATAAATACAGCGTCATCGCCTTCGGCTATTTTGGCATACTGCTCATAAAAATGAGGCAGGTGGTACGAAGGATCTGAGAAATCCTCCTCAGCCACAAACTTGATAAGATATGTATCCGCATCAAACATGGCTCTTCCCTGAGTACCATCATAGCCTTTATTAATACAAGTATGAATAAGAGCCCTTGCTTCACTGTGATAGTCGAAGATTCCTTCGCCATTTCCCCAGCGGTTCCCCGCAAAAATCAATGCCATTATGAAGAATTCTTCTCCATCCGGAGCAGCTCCGTAGGAGTTCTTCTCTCCGTTTGTCTGACATGACCATGCAAAGTAACCTTTGTTCAGGCCCTCATCCATGTACATATAAGTTCTCGCCCATTTCCACAGACGATCAAACTCTTCTTTACGGTCCATCTGCACGCACATCATCATGCCATAGGACATGCCTTCCGTGCGCGCGTCATGATTTCCCGTATCTTCGATATATCCCATGTCATCGCCGACAGGTGTATAGAATCTCTCTTCCTCATAACCATAGAATATGGTATTAAATATCTCCATACATCTATTCTTAGCGGCTTCATCTGATATACCAAATTTAGATAAAAAATTCATAAACAATTATTCCTTAACTCCACCGATTGTAAGTCCTGTTACGAAATATCTCTGCAAGAACGGATACAGGCAAACTATAGGTGCCATTGTTACGATAGTAGCAGCTGAACGAACTGATATCGGCTGCAGATTTGCACCTTCACCTGAGTTAGGGTCTGTCTTACTTGACTGACTTGATACAGATGAAAGCAGCTTCATAAGCTCATACTGAAGTGTTGTATACTTAGATGTAAGTCTGTTATACAGCATAGTATCAAACCATGAGTTCCACTGTCCTACAGCTATGAAAAGAGCTATAGTAGCATACATAGGCTTACAAAGCGGAGTATAAACCTTTAAGAAAATAGTTCCGTAGCTTGCACCGTCGATCTGTGCAGCTTCTTCAAGTGAATCAGGAATACCTTCCATGAAGGTTCTCATAACCAGCATGTTGAATGCTGAGATAAGTCCGGGTATTACATATACCCAGAATGTACCTGTAAGATGAAGATTCTTGTAAAGAATGAGTACAGGAATCATACCACCGTTTACGTACATTGTTATAACCCAGAAAGCTGTAAGTGATTTCTTAAGAAGGAATCTCTTTCTACTTACTATAAATGCAAGGATTGCATTTACGATAACACCAAACAGTGTTCCGAGAACTGTTCTACATACAGAAACAACAAGTCCTGTAGTAAGGTTTCTCATGGCAAATACAGATCTGTAGTTATGCAGTGAGAATTTTCTCGGTATAAGATGGATACCACCTCTTACGGCATCTATACCATCGTTAAATGATATAGCAAGTGTATTGAGGATTGGGTATACAGTAATTACAACAAAAAGTACCATGAATATGATGTTGCAAACAGTAAATATCTTATCACCAGCCGAAGTCTTATACTTTGTGGCCTTAGGGACATCCATATATCTGGAGCTGTCCTCTTCAGGTACATAATTTTCTAAATCGGCGTCGTTAATATTTTTTGCCATATTAGTCCACCTCCTTAGAACAATTTATCTTCACCGGTCTTACGTGCAACATAATTCGAAATCAGAATAAGTGCGATAGAAACAGCACTTCTGAATATACCGGCAGCTGTACCGAGGGAATAGTCGTTCTGACTGATACCCCATGTCAATGTGTAAATATCTATTGTCTCTGAAACACGCTTTACCAGACCATTACCGAGGATATACTGTACCTCGAATCCTGCATTGAGGATCCAACCGATATTCATAAGAAGAAGTATCATGATTGTCGGTCTGAGTGAAGGCAGTGTGATATGTCGTATTTTACCCCATCTTCCTGCACCGTCTATTTCGGCCGCTTCATAGAGATTCGGATCTATAGAAGTAATTGCAGCAAGGTAGATGATTGCGTTCCATCCTGTCTCTTTCCATACATTAGCGAATGCAACGATTCCCCAGAAATATTTTGTTTCTGCGAAGAAATTGATTGGTGACTGACCAAGATATCCAAGAAGCTCATTTACAATACCTGAAGCAGAAAGAGCATCATGAAGAATACCTGTAACAATGATCCACGAAAGGAAATGTGGCAGATATGATATAGTCTGTACAGATTTCTTACCAATACGGGATCTTAACTCATTTAAAAGAATAGCAAAAAGGATTGCCATAATAAAGGTTGATACCAGGTTTAAAACACCCATCGCAAGAGTATTTCTGATATCAAGAATAAAGTTCTTATCTGAGAACAGGAATTTGAATTTCTCCATTCCTATCCATTTAGAATGAAACAGACCGTTCTTTGGCTTATAATTCTGAAAAGCCATGATCCAGCCTGCCAGTGGAATATAATGAAAAACTATTCCATATGCGAAGAATATAGCAGCCCATATAAGAAGCGGCCACTGTCTTTTAACTTCTTTAGCTGAGAACTTGACTTTTGGTGGCTGAACAAGTTCAGTTTTTCTCTTTCCCATAACCTTTTTCTCCCTACTTTCAAAAGGTAAGCAGCCATATTTCTATGGCTGCTTCCTTCCAAAGAATTCAGATTAATTCTTACTTTCCAGCTCTACGCTCTAACTCTGCCTGCATTTCATCGAGGAAGTCCTGAGGATTGCATGAATTGTAAGCATCCATATATTCATTCCATGTTGATTCAAAGTCACTAGCCATAACTACCTTAGGCAGCCACTCATGCTTTGTCTCACCCATCTTAACCCATGCAACACCACCTGGTGTATCTGTTGTCATGTTGTTTGAATATGAATACATAGGGAACCAAGGTGCGTTCTTCTCAACTACAGAACCGATAAGTTCTGGATATGTTGTTACGCCATAAGCATTGAATACATCAACTACTGGCTGAGCAAGTGTATCAAAGAATTCTGATGTCTGCTCTTCTGGCTTGTTAGCGTTCTTACCATCTTCTGATGTACCATGATACTGAGGCATGTAGCTATACTGGCAGATATGAGAAGCCTTGTACTCTTCATTTGACCAGTTATTTCTCTGCTCTTCTGTACGATAGAAAAGTCCATCATCATCTACGTTGTAATCAACACCTTCAACACCCCAGAATCTGAGATCTCTGATCTCCTGTGTGCAAAGGTCATCGAGGAACTGGAATGCAGCGTCAACATCTTCACAAGCTGTTGTAATAGCTACACCACTTGACATGTTAAGTGTGTCATCATATG
>JAFWSY010000087.1 GCA_017519155.1 Eubacterium sp. | reverse complement strand
CCTCCGAAGGAGGTGGAGAAGTGCGAAGCACGACTTTCCGAATATCCGTCCATAGTTCTGCGATAATCTATAGTATAACCTGCGAAGCAGGTTACTATGGAAGGGTATGAGGAAAGCACCTCCGAAGGAGGTGGAGAATGGAGATAAATTATGAAACACTATATAAAACTCACTCGGCCTTATCTTATCTGGTCTATTATAATTGTATTAATCCCGTTATTTCTTATTGTTCTTTATTCCATCACAACCGGTGGAAATGAACTGGTAAATATCCAGTTTACTTTTGATAATTTTAAGAAAATCGGTGAACCCATATATCTTGATGTAATGAAGAAATCTTTTACATTGGGCCTTATTTCTGTACTTATCTGTCTGGTTCTCGGATATATTCTGGCTTATTTCATTACCAGATTCAGCGATACAACACAGGATCTTCTGATTCTTCTTGTAACTATTCCTATGTGGATAAATACACTTCTCAGAACCTATGCATGGATAAGTCTGCTTTCTGATAACGGCCTTATTAATAAATTTCTGGGACTCTTCGGATGCACTCCTCAAAGCTTCATGTATACTGATTTTGCGGTTCTTATAGGTCTTATAAGTGATATCCTTCCTTTTATGGTTATTCCTATTCATACTTCTATAAGGAAGATTGATCACTCGCTCATTGAAGCTTCGCATGATCTAGGAGCTAATGGTTTTCAGACCTTTGTAAATGTAATCCTCAAGATGTCTATTCCGGGAGTGATAAATGGTATTATGATGACCTTCCTTTTGTCTATCTCTACCTTCGTTATTCCTAAGCTTCTTGGCGGAGGCCAGTATATGCTTATTGGTAATCTGATAGAGAATCAGTTTATTTCTGTGGGAGACTGGAATTTCGGTTCGGCTCTTTCCATTATCCTTACTATTATCATCCTTATAGGACTGTTCCTGCTTAAACGTTTTGATAAGGAAGAGAAGGAGGATGTGGATGCAAAATAAAAATAATCATAAGATATTATATTTTCTATATATTGCAGTTTTATTTATATTCTTTTATCTTCCTATCGTAGTAATGATGGTATTTTCTTTCAATTCATCAAAGAGTCTTACCAACATGACCGGTTTTTCACTTAGATGGTACGAAAGACTTATTACTGATGGTTCAATAATGAAAGCAGTGTATGTATCTCTTACCATTGCGCTTTTTGCAACAGTAATTTCAACTGTTCTTGGAACTATAACAGCCATTGGTCTTTCCAAAAGCAGAAAGATAATGAAGGATATTATTCAGAATATAAATAATGTGCCTATCATGAATCCTGATATAGTTACAGCTATCGGACTTATGATTCTGTTTTCATCAGTAATGATGGCAAAGGGTTATATGACCATGCTTCTGGCACATATAGCTTTCTGTACACCTTATGTCATAACATCGGTATATCCAAAGGTGAGACAGCTTGATCCGAGTATAGCTGATGCAGCTATGGATCTCGGTGCAACACCATATGAGGCGCTGGTTAAGATTATAATCCCGCTGTTAAAGGATGGAATTTATGCGGGTATACTTCTTTCCTTTACAATGAGTTTTGATGACTTTGTTATTTCTTATTTTGTTACGGGAAATGGAGTAGAAAATATATCTATTGTTGTCTATAATATGACAAAAAGAACGAACCCGACTATTAATGCGCTTTCTACCATAGTTATTCTTGTTATTGCTCTTTTGATCATACTTTCCAAGCTGATACCTGCAATGGTTAAGAATACAGTTAAAAAGATAATTGTAGTAGGATTTATCCTGACTCTTGGACTCACAATATTTACCGGTGTAAAGAGCAGTAAGAATACTCTCAGAATTTTCAATTCAGGAGAATATATGGATCCTGAGCTGATAACCAAGTTTGAAGAAGAGTACAACTGCAGTGTCATTTACGAGACCTTTGATTCAAATGAATCCATGTATACCAAACTCATGAGTGGATCTCAGTATGACATTTTGATCATCAGCGATTATATGATAGAAAGGCTTATAAAGGAAAAGACACTTCAGCCAGTAGACTGGTCCCTTATTACTCATAAGGATGATCTGGATCCTGAGAATATGGGCTATGCCTGTGATCCGAAAAATGAGTATTCTGTTCCGTACTTTGTTGGTACTGTAGGTATACTTTATGATAAAACCAAGGTTGATGAAAAGGACCTTCAGGATGGCTGGGAACTTCTCAGAAATGAGAAATATGCCGGTGATATCTATATGTATGACTCGGAAAGAGACAGCTTCATGATTGCTCTTAAAGCTCTTGGTTATTCTATGAATACTACCAACAAGAAGGAAATAGATGAGGCATATGAGTGGCTTATAGACCAGAAAAAGAATATGGATGTGGTTTATGCCGGGGATGATGTCATGGATAATATGATTGCCGGAAATAAGGCTATTGCTGTTGTTTATTCAGGTGACGGAGCCTATATAATGGCGGAAAATGAAGACCTGGGATACTTTGATCCTCAGGAAGGAACCAATGAATGGTACGATGGCATGGTTATAACAAAGGACTGCGCAGATGTAGAACTGGCTGAAAGCTTTATGGACTATATGCTGGAATATGATAATGTATATCAGAACTCTATTTTCGTCGGTTATACAACTCCGGTTACAAAAGCCAGAGAAGATCTTAAGAATGAAGAGTTTGATGGAATTAATGCATATATGCCTGTTTTCGGTGCTCCTAATAATGAAGTGTTCCGTTATCAGGATAAAGATATCAAGCAGTACTATGCTGATCTGTGGACTAAGATAAAAGCATATTAAAGGATGAAACAATATGTTATTTGTTGCAATTGTCATCTACAACAAAAAAGCAGAAGATATAGCTTCTATGGGTGATCTGCTGAGATTCTATAAGAATCATGGTTTTGATCATCTTAGGGTTATTGTGGTTGATAATTCCGATAAGGATATTTCCTCTGAAAAAAAGTTTTTGTCTGAAGAAAAAATAGTATATATAAAGAATAATAAGAATCTTGGTTTATCCAAAGCTTATAACAAGGCTGTAAGATATGCTAAACATTTAAGTGTTGATCCGAAGAAGGATTTTATCTTGTTTTTGGATGATGATACAGCTGTTTCATATGATTATCTGGAGAAATTATATGATACTTCGCTGGTTGAAGCGACATCCACAGATGGTATAAATGTCATAACCTCTATGGTTAGATCCGGTGGAAGACCTCTTTCTCCAACCAGAGGCTTCAGATTCAGATACAGTAATAAGGATTATATAAACAAATCCGGGGTATATGATGACATTACATTTATCAACAGTACAACGGCTATTAGGCTTGAATCACTTCTGAAGGCTGGAGGATTCAATGAGAAGCTTTTTCTGGATATGATTGATTATACGCTTTGTTATAGTCTTTCCAGACGAGGGCTTTGCAAGGTCAGGGTTCTGGATGAAGTGATAGAACAGAGCTTTTCAGGAAGAACCAAAACCGGTAAAAAAGTACTGTTGAAAAGGTTTGATATATATAAGAAGGATTTTGAGACTTATTGCAGGATAACGGGCAGAAGCAGATTGTTCTGCAGGATAGCTCTTTTAAAGAGAAGGTTAATGATAGAGCTTAAGTCGGGTAAATAAAACTGTTTGGTGGGGAACGTGAAGAAAGATATAGCTGTAGTATTTGATTTTAACGGTACATGCATATTTGATAAGAAATATCATAATAAGGCATGGCAGATATATATTGAAGAGCTTACTCTTAAGCCTGTATCCGATAAGGATGTTTCCGTTTGGATATCCGGGAAAACACCCAAGGATATTCTGGAACATTTTCTGGGGTATGAATTAAGCGCATCAATGTTGGAACAATTTTCAGAGGAGAAGGAGAGAGTGTACAGGAGTCTCATCGCAAAGGATGATGTTCCTCTTGCTCCGGGACTTGAAAGCTTCCTGAATTTTCTTCTTCTGGCGCAGATTCCGAGAACCATAGCCAGCACAGCTGATCTTGAAAATATGAGTATGTATTTCGAGAGATACAACCTGGACAGATGGTTCAGATGGGAATATATAATCAATGCTTCTGGTGGTCTAAACCCCAAGCCCCACCCGGATATGTATCTTGCGGCTATAAGTAAGCTTGGGTTTACTGCAGATAAAATAGTAGTGTTTGAGGACAGTGTTCAGGGCGTTGAAGCTGCCTACAGCGCAGGCGTCAGACATATAATCGCAGTAACCGGTGACAGCTGGAATACCAATCTGATTACCATGGATGGTGTCTATGCTCAGATAAAGGATTATACAGAGTTAAATCCTGACAATTTTTAATGAAGAATAGAGCTAATTGTGGTATCATAACAAAAGACTCATTTGGAGGTGTGTATTGGAAGATAAAAAGAAAAACAGACCTTTAAACTTAATAAATGTCAGGCAGATGCTTACTCTGGCTTCGGCGGGCTGTATCATAGTTTTGTTTTATCTTTTGATTGGTAAATTCCCCGGAGTTCTGGAGGTGCTTGGTGATCTTATTAGAGCTCTTACTCCGATAATAATCGGCTGTATCCTTGCTTTTTTGCTTAATCCTATAGTAAACAGGCTTCGTGTATGGCTGAGTCAGGCTTTGAAAAAGGTATATAAGGATAAATATGGTGAGAAGCAGGATCATATTGTTGATGTCTTGGCGGTAGCCCTTGCAATACTGTTTTTCCTGATGCTGCTTACTGCATTTTTCTGGATACTAATCCCTTCGTTATATGAAAGTATAAACAGCCTATATGCGAATTTTGATAAATATACCGCTAATTCGGAAAAGTTTGTAAGAGACCTTGTAAAGGATTATCCGAATGTGGTAGATATAGTCAATAATTACATGGATTATATCGAGATAGCTCTTAAGAATCTCTTTACTGAAAAACTGATTCCTAACATGGATACTGTTGTAAAGACGCTTTCCAGCGGAATCATCGGAAGTGTTAAGTTTGTATTTAACTTCCTTATAGGAATAATAGCTGCTATCTATATACTTGGCAGTAAAGATAAGTTCTCTGCCCAGTTCAAGAAGGTGGTATATTCCATATTCAGTATAAAGAATGGTAATAAGATTCTTGCGGCAAGTGAATACATAGACGGTGTATTCAGTGGATTCATCAGTGGTAAGATAGTTGATTCCATAATAATCGGAATAATATGTTTTGCATTTTGCAGAATAGTAGATATGCCTTACGCAGTTCTTATCAGTGTTATAATCGGTGTTACTAATATAATTCCGTTCTTCGGTCCTTTTATCGGAGCGATTCCGTCGGCTCTTCTGGTATTTGTGGAGTCGCCGAAGATGTGTCTTGTATTTATTATATTTATAATTGTACTGCAGCAGGTGGACGGAAATATCCTTGGTCCTTTGATTCTCGGAGATACAATCGGAATATCCAGTTTCTGGATACTGTTTGCTATCCTTTTGGGAGGGAATCTGTTCGGATTCCCCGGAATGGTTCTCGGAGTTCCTACATTTGCCTGCATCTACTCACTGCTTATCAGACTCATAGGTGATGGTCTGAATAAGAAGGGGCTTGAAAATGATATAGATTACTTTGTTGCCTTAAGAGGCTTTGATGAAGAAGGTAATCCTATTAGAGGACCGAAGAAGAGAATCGAGTCCCAGAGCATGAGAAAGAAAAGAGAGAAGCAGATGGCTCAGCTTCAGGCTTCAAAGGACCTTATTAATAAGGTCACACGACATGACAAAAAATCTACTGAAGATTCTAATAAACATCAGGAGGAAAAATAAATGGCCAAGTTTGATCACAAATTAATCGAGGCAAAATGGAATGACAAATGGAAGGAAAATCCCGTAAATGTCAATGATGGCAAAAAGCCTAAGTATTACTGTCTGGATATGTTTCCATATCCTTCAGGAAACGGACTTCATGTTGGACACTGGAGAGGTTACGTTATCTCCGATGTATGGAGCCGTTACCAGATGATGCACGGAAAGTATGTTATCCACCCTATGGGCTGGGACGCATTTGGACTTCCTGCAGAAAACTATGCAATTAAGAATGGTGTACATCCGGCTATCTCCACAGCTAAGAATGTAGCCAATATCAAAAAGCAGATCCAGCAAATTGCTGCTATATATGACTGGGATATGGAAGTAAATACCACAGATCCCGATTATTTCAAATGGACTCAGTGGATATTCGTTCAGATGTTCAAGAAGGGTCTTGCATATGAAAAGAAAATGCCTATCAACTGGTGTCCTTCATGTAAGACAGGTCTTGCTAACGAAGAGGTTAAGGATGGAAAATGTGAGCGCTGCGGTGCTGATGTTACCAAGAAGAACCTTCGTCAGTGGATGCTTAAGATAACAGCTTATGCTGAGAGACTTCTTGCAGACCTTGATAAGCTTGACTGGCCTGAAAAGGTTAAGAAGATGCAGTCTGAGTGGATAGGAAAGTCCAAGGGTGCTGAGGTTAACTTCCCTGTAGACGGAAGAGATGAAGTAATTACTGTTTATACAACCAGACCTGATACTCTTTACGGAGCTACATTTATGGTACTTGCTCCTGAGTCAGAGCTTGCTTCAAAGCTTTACACTCCTGAAACAGAAAAGGCTGTTAAGGATTATATATATCAGACATCTCTTAAGTCATCCATCGATCGAATGGCTGACAAGGAGAAGACAGGTGTGTTCACTGGCTGCTATGCCATAAATCCGCTTAACGGAGCTAAAACACCTATCTGGCTTTCAGATTATGTTCTGGCTGATTATGGTACAGGAGCTATCATGTGCGTTCCTGCTCATGATGACAGAGACTTTGAATTTGCTAAGAAGTTTAATCTTCCTATCATTCAGGTTATTGCTCCGACTCTTGATGATGTTCAGGATGGAAATGACATGACTGAAGCTTATACCGCTGCCAGTGGTGTAATGGTTAATTCAGGTGAATGGAATGGCATGGAGTCAGCTGTTCTTAAAGAGACAGCTCCTCAGATAATAGAAGATAAGGGCTATGGAAAGGCTACTACAAACTATAAGCTTCGTGACTGGGTATTCTCACGTCAGAGATATTGGGGTGAGCCGATTCCTATCGTTCATTGTGAGAAGTGTGGCTGTGTTGCAGTTCCTGAGGAAGAACTTCCGCTTCGTCTGCCTGAGGTAGAGAAGTATGAGCCAACAGGAACAGGAGAGTCTCCACTTGCTGCTATAGAAGAGTGGGTTAACTGTACATGTCCTCAGTGTGGCGGCCCTGCTAAACGTGAGACAAATACTATGCCTCAGTGGGCTGGTTCTTCATGGTATTTCCTGAGATATATTGATGTTAATAATGATAAGGAACTTGTTTCCAGAGAAAAGGCTGATAAGTATCTTCCTGTAGATATGTATATCGGTGGCGTAGAGCATGCTGTTCTTCACCTGCTTTATTCAAGATTCTGGACCAAATTCCTTTATGATATCGGAGTTGTTGGATTTGATGAGCCATTTAAGAAGCTCTTCAACCAGGGTATGATCTGCGGACGTGACAGAGTTACAGGTAAGCCAACCAAGATGAGTAAGTCTCTTGGAAATATAGTTTCACCTGATGATATCGTACGTGATTATGGCTGTGATACATTAAGACTTTATGAGCTTTTCGTAGGTCCGCCTGAAGCTGATGCTATCTGGGATGATGCCGGAATAGATGGTATCTACAGATTTATAAAGAGATTCTATGGTGTTGTTACAGATAATATAGAAAAGGGTGATGTTCCTGAAACAGAGGAAACACTTCGTCTTAGAAGTGGCCTTGTAAAGGATGTTACTGAGAGACTTGAGAGCTTCAATCTTAATACAGTTGTTTCTGCATTTATGGAGTATAACAATAGATTTGTTGAGCTTACAAAGACTTCCGGAGTTGATAAGGAAACTCTTAAGACAGCAGTAAGACTTATAGCTCCATTTGCTCCACACCTTGGTGAGGAACTCTGGGAGATGCTCGGTGGTACAAACTCAGTATTCGAGGAGTCATGGCCTGAATTTGATGAGAAGCATCTTGTAACTTCAGAGATCACACTTCCTGTTCAGGTTTCGGGTAAGACAAGACTTACAATAAGTGTTCCTGCAGATGCGTCTAAAGATGATATCCTTGCTGCTGCTAAGGAAGCTCTTGGTTCAAGACTTGACGGAAAACAGATTATCAAAGAAATCTATGTACCGGGAAAGATTATCAATATAGTAGCTAAGTAACATGTTTAGAAAACTCTTATTTAGAAACTTAATATTTATGATTATTCCTGCACTGATCATTGAGGCTTCCCTTGTGTTCATATGTCTTCAGCTGAGGTCTATGGATGAGAATTCCACTTATGAGCTGGAAAGCCTCGATGATGTGGTGATGTATTATAAACTGGGTAAACGAAATGTTTTCTTCAGACTTGATGGTGAACTGGTTTATTCAGGATTTGATATGAAATCAGATGGTGCTGTAACCGGACATTATTATTATCTTGCAAATGATGACAAGATGTATCTGTTCGTGCTTAATGATGCTGCAACAAAGCTTATCAATAAAGGTAACTTAGTTCGAATCAAAGCCACTCTGGTTGAGGATGAAGCTGCTTCAGGGTTTATAGAAAAAGAATATACAGATGCTATGAACCTTGGAGAGGAAGCTTTGGATGGTTATATCGAGAGTGTAATCATCAGTCAGCCGGATTATCCTGAAAGGAGAATAGTGCTGATAAACTATACCATGGCAGTCGCATATATTCTTGTGGCAATAACCCTGATATACTTTATCGCTTCAGCCATTTTCCCGGAGCTGAATATGCTTTTTAAACTGCGGGGGCTTGCATCTTCGAGAAGAAAGCTGATAAAAAAGCTGGATAAAGAAATGAAGGATAAACTTGAATCCGTTGAAGGATCCGTCTATACAACAGAAAAATATATAATAAATGCAAAAATATCATACATAGACATTAAAAAAAGATGACAGATTTTCATCAGATGAAAATCTGTCATCTTTTTGGTTTGTTATGTTAGTCGAGTTCGATATTGTCTGTGATATCTTTGATATCATCTAATTTATCGGATACGATGTCTTTTATATCTTCGGCTTTATCAGCGGCAGCATCCTTTATGTCCTCTGCCTTGTCCTTTATATCATCAACCTTATCTGCGGCTGCATCTTTGGTATCCTCAGCTTTGTCAGCTGCGGCATCCTTGATGTTTTCGGCCTTTTCTTTAACTTCTTCAGCTTTGTCAGCGATGTCTTCCTTTATTTCTTCGGCAGCTTCGCTTACATCTGTCTTAATGGATACATAGTCACGGTTCTCGGCAGCAGCGTCTCCATCATCAATGATTATCTCATCATCTTCAAATATATCATCATCATCGGAAGCTTTCCATTCATCAGCCTTAGCCTTGATATCCTTAGCGGCTGTCTTAGCCTTATCCTTAAGATCATAAGCTGTAGTCTTAGCTTTCTCGCTGTATTCCTTTATCTTCTTGTCAACATCATACTTCTCATCAAGGTCCTGATATGTCTTTGTTCCCTTTATTTCATCCTTAAAAAGATAGCAGACACCGGCAACTGCAGCAGCTGCTGTAGTAACTGTAAGTAATCCTCCTAATATTCCACGTCTAGCCATAAGTAATGTACCTTCCTTTCGTATATAATTACTATCCGTATTGTATGACAATGTAATAAAAAAATCAACAAAAGCTTTTAAAAGAAGGAGTGATGTGTTAAATTATATTAGTGTTGACTGGAGGAAGAAATCATGAAGGAAGAACTGATTAAAATAAAAAACCAAGCGGAGTCTGAGAGGATAGCCATTGACAAGAAATATTCAATCATAGCATCCCTCAGACTTGTTGTATTTTTAATAGGCGTAGTCATTGTATTTGCTGCGTTAAAGAACCATAATACTATACTGCTGATCAGTGCAGTTGTGCCTGTTATTATATTTATAGTCCTTGTAAAGTATCATGGGGATCTTGATGACAGATTGCTGGATTCAAAGGCTAAGATAAATGTAATCAACAGATATCTTATGAGGATGAATAACGGATGGAAGGCATTTGAAGATAATGGCAAGGAGTTTCTCAGAAAAGACTCTACTCTTGCTTATGATCTGGACCTTCTCGGACCATCGTCCCTTTATCAGCTTATATCCATAGCTCACTTTGATGAAGGTAAGGAAAAGCTGGCTAAGGCTCTTACTCTGGAAAATGCGTCCTCTGTGGAACCTGAAAAGAGATATGAAGCAGTAATGGAGCTTTCTGAAAAGAAGGATTTTATAGTTGGATTTGAATCAACCTCTGAAAGAGTTGTTGAAAAGAGACAGAGGGATAAGCTTAAAAGAACTGATTTCTTTGCTGATCTTGAAGAAGCAGAAGTTAAAGAAGATAAACCTAAAAATAAGAAGAAAATAGAATCATTCCCTGCCTGGATATATTTACTTATGATTCTTGTTCCTCTTATTAATATTGTTTCTATAGTAATGGTTCTGGGATTTGGTCAGAATCCGGTTCGTATCCTGATTACATTTATCGCCGGTATGATCCTGACCTGGGGACCTATGGCTATTACTGAGGAGCTTTCATCGGCAGTCAGAAAGTACGGAAGTGTGGCAGGAGATTATCTTAAGCTGCTTAAGCTTATTGGCGAAGAAGAGTTTGAATCGGAAATACTGAAAGGGATAAATGAGAGAGTTACCAGCAGAGACGGTCTTCTGGATGCTATAAAGAAGCTGGGGACTATCGGTACATTTGACAATATATCCTTTAACCCTATTATTCATATGGTTCTTTCGGGCTTTACCGGATGGGATTATTATATAGCTTTTGCTTCTTATAACTGGAGCAAAAAGCACGGAAATGTATTCGAGGAATCAACGGATATCATATCTGATATAGAAGAACTGGGCTCCATGTCTGTTCTTCCGATGATAAGAAATGTATGCATGCCTGAAATAAAATATGATTACAATGATATGGCTCTTGATATGAAGGATATATATCATCCGCTGCTGGATCCGGACACTGTTATCAGCAACTCGGCTCATATAGATGACAGCCTGAATGTAATAACAGGTTCTAATATGTCCGGAAAGACTACATTTTTAAGAACTATTGCTATAAATATGGTGCTTTCCTTTGCAGGATGTCCTGTTTGTGCAACATCATTTTCAACTCCTTTCATGAAGATTTTTACTTCTATGAGAGTTATGGATGATGTTTCCGGAGGAATATCTACCTTTTATGCAGAGATACTGAGAATTAAAGGAATGGCTGAGTATATCCAGGCTGATAATGAAGTGCCTGCTCTATGTCTTATAGATGAGATATTTAAGGGGACGAACTCGGCTGACCGTATAGTGGGAGCAAGCGAAGCTCTTACGAAGCTTTCGGCCAGAAATTCCATTGTTATTGTAACAACTCATGACTTTGAGTTATGTGAACTGAAGAACAATGATGGGAAAGAAGTGACCAATTATCACTTTGAAGAATACTACGAAAATGACGTTCTTAAGTTCGATTATAAGATAAAAGACGGCAGATGTACCACTAGAAATGCCATGGCAATCCTAAAAATGGCCGGTCTTGTGCAAATTTAACAAAAATTTTAGGTAAATATTGACGAAATAACGTTGACACAAAAAAATTAATTATGTAAAATTAAGTTGTATGTTCGGGTAGTATAGAAACCCATTTATTTTATGTTATATATAGGAGGAGTGGTGTATGGCATTACCAGCTAATATTACGGGCAGCGATAATAATGTTTTATCCATAGCAGCTTCGAATAATAAGGGGTTATTGATTAGATTCCTAAATGAACAGGTCGAAGATGGTTTTTATGCATTAGTTATTGATTACCTGAAGGACAGCAATTTTGATCTGAAAAACATGAACGTTGATGACGATGTAAAGTCTCAATGTACAAAGCTTTATGAACTTGGTGAATTCGTTGATGAGAATATCAAAGCTAAGGGAAGATATGAGATTGACGAGTGGATTGAACCGCTTTTCAAGTTTGTATATGGAGATATAGAGCCGTCTGATATTGATGCACCTATTAATACTACCGGTATTTATAGATACAGTATCTGGCTTATATATCTGTATCAGCGCGAGAAGTTTGGCGAGGCAATGCGTCTCATTGGCGAGCGTATCGCTCCTCTGCTTATAAATGTCAGCTATCAGATTCTTGAGGATGATGACAGACCAAAGAACTTTGATAAGGCACTTCTCGGATATCTCGATCTTATAAATGTTGTAATGGATATGGGACTTCCTACATCCCTTGCAAATTCAGATGCATATCTCAGCAACCTTGAGGTTCTGTATGATTATGTAGT
>JAFWSY010000086.1 GCA_017519155.1 Eubacterium sp. | reverse complement strand
GTTTCAGTAGAGAACCTCGGAAACGGGAAAAGGGGTAAACTGCGCATAGTTACAGGTAATAAATCCTATATAGATTCTATCGAGAACCCTGCTCCGGGAGCAGAGCTTCTAGTTCAAAAATTTATTCCCAACAGCGAATATACAAACTACCTTACCAGAGATCTTAATTTTGAAGACTATTGCTACAAAGCAGCCGTTGAAAAAAAATGTCTTCATTCCTATGCTACTCCGGAAAGAATGAAGGGTATATGGTTTAATATGACCTTTCTTCCGGTTGCCTATGAAGAAGGAAATCTTTGCTATTGTACTTACACAATGGAAATCAATTTTGAAGCAAATGCAGAAAGACTTTCAAATATGTCAGCTGATGTTGCCACCAGTGTTCTTGAGACATGTCTGAAACTTAGATCATCAACGGATTTCAATAAAACTATGAATGAAGTTATCAAGGATATAGGGGAACTGTGTGGTTCTGAGCACTGCTGTATCCTTCTTTCAAACAGCTATGAAAGAAGCTGCTCTGTTCTATGTGAAGCATTATCTGAGGGTACGGATCTTATTTCCATGAATGCCTATGTAGATGATGAATTCTACAGCATAGTTGAAACCTGGCCTGCTACTATATCAGGAAGCAACTGTATTGTAGTAAAGGATGAGCAGGATATGGAAATACTGAAGGAAAGAAATCCTGTATGGTACGATTCCTTAACTGCTGCCGGAGTAAAGAATATAGTACTTTTCCCTCTGAAATTCAGAGAAAATACTCTTGGATATATCTGGGCTATTAATTACTCAGCAGAGAATTCTATCAAGATAAAGGAAACTCTGGAAACAACCACATTTATTCTTGCTTCCGAGATATATAATTATCTGCTTCTTGACAGGCTGAAGATACTCAGCTCCAAGGATATGCTGACAGGTGTTATGAATCGAAATGAGATGAATAACTTTGTAGATAAACTTAGTGAAGAACAGGGAGCCGGTCAATCCGTTGGAGTTGTATTTACCGATCTGAACGGACTCAAACGAATTAATGATGACTACGGTCATAATGCCGGAGATACCCTATTAAAGGATGCAGCCAAAATACTTGAAGAAGTATTTAAGACAGAGGAAATCTTCAGAGCCGGCGGTGATGAATTCACCATCATCACTCTGGGAATCACAGAGGACGAACTTAATTCAAAGGTTGCCGCTATCAAGAAGGTAGCAGAGTCTTATGATAACGTATCATTTGCCATAGGCAGCTGTTATGAAAGTGACAAATCAAATGTCAGACTGGCACTGAGACTGGCAGACGAACGCATGTACGAAGATAAAAGACTTTACTATAAAGAGCATCCTGAATTTGAAAGAGTATAAGTTTTACTCACCTCACAGAGAAAGATGACAGTTTTTCACCTGATGAAAAACTGTCATCTTTTTATATGTTTTTTAGTTTCTCGCAAAGCTCTGTGTATTCGCTGATGAAGTCATCTATATCTCCATTTATAAAATCAAGGTCATTATCCTTAGCTGCGAATTCGTGCTTCTTTGCTCTTTCACTGAAGTCCTTCAGTCCTATGGTTGCCATGGAACCTTTTATTGAGTGTGCGTCTATTCTATAAGCTTTTATATCATTTGCCTCCAGGCTCTTTCTCATTCGCTCAGTACGAACACTGCACTCTCCGGCTATATCGGCTATGATTTCCTGAAGCAGCTCCTCTTCACCTCCGCAGTAATCAAGAGCTGTATCATAATCAAGACCTTCTATAGTTGTAAGCCTGCTCTTTATTGAAGATGATTCTTCTGCTGTTTTTTCTTTTGCTTCTTCTTTTACTTCTTCAGTTACTTCTTCTTTTTCTTCAACGGAAGAATGTACGGAAGAAGCTTCTATCACCTTCTCCTTTGGCAGACTGTTCTTTACGGTTTCTTCAAGTACATCGGAATCCAGGGGCTTTGTAATGTAATCATCAAAACCTTCATTCATATACATCTGTCTGCTGCCTGCCACCGCATTTGCCGTAAGAACAATAGCTTTTGTGTCCTTATTGAGAGAGGCTGCATCTTCTCTTATGATATGAAGTGTTTCTATTCCATCAGGCTCCGGCATCATATGATCCAGAAGAATAAGATCATATCTCTTCTCTCTGCAGAGTTCTATAGCCTTTTTACCTGTGGAGCAAAGATCCGGCTTTATACCGTTTTTCTTCAGGAACAACTTGACTATGGTAAGGTTAGACTGATTATCATCTACCGCCAGTATCTTTGCCTCAGGAGCCCTAAAGTTGCTGTCCCGGCTAATAGTTGTCCGCTCCGTTCTTCGCTCCATAAAATCACTTTTTAGTGCCTCTGACGGTTTATATCCTGCAGGAAGCTTTACCCAGAAGTCCGAACCCTCTCCGTACGTACTCTCAACTCCCACATTACCATTCATGGAGCTGACTATACTCTTTACTATGGCAAGTCCCAGCCCTGTACCTTCTATACTCGCATTTGACTTAATATCTGCTCTGGAAAATGCCTCAAACAGATGCGCCTGTTCCTCCTTGCGGATTCCCTTTCCGGTATCAAGCACATGGAAACACAGCTCATAACCGTCATCGGTATAGCTTCCGCCTACCTTAAGGGTTATGGTACCTCTTTCAGTATATTTGACTGCATTATTCATCAGATTAACCAGTATCTGTCTTATTCTGAATTCATCACTGATCATCTCATTCGGAACTTCATCCGTTATCTCGGTTTTAAGCTCCAGAGTTTTTTCCTCTGCCCTTTCCTTGATGAGAGAAACCACATCATACAACATATCTGACATAAGAAAACCGGCTTCATTTATTTCCAGCTTACCTGCTTCGATTCTGGTAAAGTCAAGCACATCATTTACCAGCATAAGAAGCATATTACCGGAGGTCTTGATATTTCTGGAATATTCTTCTATTTCTTTGTCACGGTTTTCTCTGAGAATCATCTCATTCATACCTAAGATGGCATTTATCGGAGTTCTGATCTCATGAGACATACTTGCGAGAAATCTTGTCTTAGCTTCGGAGATATCGATTGCATGCTGTTTTTCCATGTTGATCTTTCTCAGATCATGCACCTGCTGGATAACAATAAATGTAAGCAGGAATCCAAGTCCCACTACCATGGGAATAGATTCTCTTACTAACTCCATTTCAAAAATAATATTTGTAAGCTCTATAAGGCATCCCACAAGAAAGCCGATAAACCCTATGAAAGTATAGCGATACGAACCGGTATGTCCCTTAATTGCATCAACAGCAAGAATTGCTATACCTGCTACAGCCAGAAAAACAAGAACTCCATTTGCTATATCAATAGCATTATAGAAATTCATTATCCCTGTATAATGAAGGAGTGGCCATATAATAACATTCAGAATAGATACAAATATAACAATAAGCATGCTCTTCTTATAACGGCCGCGCAGTATAGATGACAGATAAATTATAAGCCCTAACGGAATCGAAAGACACAGCATAAAACTTAAGATACCGTTCACATGATATGTCCCAAGTATAAACGGGAAAAGATTTGAATCTGTAAGGAGCCAGGCTGAGATAATAAATATACCCAAAGCTCCATACATCATGTCTATCCTTTGCTTGTACATTAATCTCAGAACTATACTCACAACAAAGGATACAAATGAAAAAATAAGCACTATAAAAGACAGTATAAAAAGAAGACCTATAGTTCTGCCCAGGTAGCTGATCAGTCCCGAACGGGTGCCTATCATGATCTCCGGAGCACCTCTGTCTATATCCTGAAACGAATATCTGATCACATTGACTTCAGCTC
Organism: Eubacterium sp.; assembly: GCA_017519155.1. Lineage (GTDB taxonomy): Bacteria > Bacillota > Clostridia > Lachnospirales > Lachnospiraceae > Eubacterium_Q. The sequence continues at coordinate 6,541 of JAFWSY010000086.1, read as the reverse complement.
CGGAATCAGTATCCTTAAGCGGAACTGTAAGGATGAATCTCTTAAAGGATCCCCCGGGTATATTCACATCCCTTTTCTCGATAAAGTCCTTCCTAAGTTCACCATTTATATATACCGCTACATCCTTGCGCGTATCAAAGAATAGATACTCATTATCCTTTATATCCTGAGGCAGGATCAGGTCAATAGTCTGAGAACCATCTTCTCTGTCACTGATAGTTTGGTCTTCTAATATCCGGACAGATTCTCTTTTTATTTCATCTCCTCTGTCTATAAGACCATAAAAAATAAAAACAAAGGCATTTACAAATAGCACTACTAACAGCAGTATTTTTACTACAGTAATGCTAAGTGCAAGAAGCCCCTGTTTATTAATATCCTTCATGTATAAAACCTTCCTATCTCTCATTTATTATTGAAAGCATACTACTTGCGTTCTCACCGATTTTCTCCAGACACTCGCGGGTTTCAGAATCTAAATCATTATTTTTAAGCGCCGTAGTGCCAAGCTCGATGATGGTATTAATAGGTGAACTAAGTTCATACATAACCATATTCTCACGCATATCTGTGTCCACATTCATAATACCCATGATAATATAATGCTTATCCTCCATACGGGATATCTTCATATTTACATAGAATGGTTCCGATTCACCTATCTGGCGATATGTCATGAGAAAAGTATCTTTAAGTTCAAGTGCCTTCATCAGAGTTTTTCTTTTCATTGCCGCAAGAAAAGAGTCTCTGTCCGCAGCATATACCTCCTCGGCAAGTTCTAATTTACAATCGCTGAAGAAATGCCAGCCACGTCTTACTTCTGAGAAAACTCCGCTCTTTTCATCTTTACGATATTGAATAAACTCTTCTGTATCTGTATTGACGTAATAAAGATCTAAGTAATCACGAGCCAGTGTCTGAGCTATATTAGTATACATGAGCCCGGAACTGACGGCTTTTTCATAAGCCTCCTGCGTCATGGCCTGTTCATGCTGAATACGTACCATATCTGTAACATCCTGACCTATACCGAGAACACATAGTCTTCCAGCAGTATCTGTGTATTTTAACTTCGTGGTTTGTATCTGCCTCTTGTTACCGGCTGCATCTGCTACATCTTCAAAGAATATATATGGTTTACTTAGTGAAAGTGCAGTTTTATCGTCCGCCACAAAATGCGCCGCTGTTTCAGCATCGAATATCTCAGCATCAGTAAGTCCGACTACGCCTTCAGGATTCTTCTTATTGGCATACTCCGCAAATGCCTGATTACATGCCAGATATACTCCGGTTTCCGCATCCTTGGTAAAAGTCATTCCCGGCAAATTATTTAGAAGTGATAAAAATCTGTCTCTTAATTCGGCTATCTTCTTAGTCTCTTCCTGTTCACGTCTGGTATCTTCTCTCTCATCATAGGCTACAAAAGTATGAAGCATACAGGTTCCAAGCATATAAGCAATCGAATAAACAGGCAGATAAGGAAACCAGAGCTGAACAAAAAGACATATGGCCATAATAATACCAAAGGATGCAAGTATCCTGAAGCGTGCCCGCTTCGCCCGATCTACATCTGATACGATCATAGAAGAAAGACAATAGACAGATATAGTAAGGAGCAATATTATCTGGCATATCAGACTGATATTTCTGATAGGAAGTTCATGATATACACAATCCTTATCAATAGTAAATAACACAGGAATAAATATATTTATAAATACAAGTGCAGTTATCACTACAGCAAATATACGTCCGGCATAGAAGAGAAAATATCCGAAAGCATTCTTCTCGTTCAGATATGCAACAGTGTATTCCGCCCACAAGGCTATCCCCGCTGCCATAGCAACAAAGTAAATGCTAGTATCAACAAAAAGAACCTTAGAAAGCTTTTTACTCTCAATTATTCCCCACATTATATCCGTGATATAATATATCAGAACTGCAAACAAAAACCTCCTGTACACTTTCCATGCAGGCTTATTATAAGAAGCCTCAGGACTAAGCAGGATATCTTGATTTACTATTAATAATGTCAGAACTGCAAGCAGTCCGATCACAGAATAATACATACTCTCTTATCCTTTTTGTTTTTTCGCCTTCAGAGCACTCTTGTTTTTATACATTTTCTCATCTGCACGTTCATAAACCGATATCACTTTTGAATCCTGTTCATATCTGGACATTCCCAAAGCAATAACTATACCGCCGTTTTCGGAAGCCTCTTCATTATGTATATTCATCTGCTCAATCAGTTTATCTATTCTGAGATAATCATCGCCTTGTGATAGAACACAGAACTCATCACCGCCTACCCTGAATACAGGACTGCGTTTGAAGGTTGTACAGATGATCTTGCAGGCATCTCTGAGATACTGATCACCTGCTTTGTGTCCTTCAGTATCATTTACCTTCTTGAGATCATTTACATCAAGGATGGTAATAGCAAATTCAGGAGCACTGTCAACCTCTATCTGTGCATTAAGCCGTTCTTCATATACTTTATATGCATTTCTGTTTTTAACGCCGGTAAGCGCATCTATGTTGGCCTCAATACGCGCCTGAGCAAGACGTCTGCCATATTCCTCTTCCTGACGAACCTGTGCATCGATATCATTGACACCGACTATCAGCCTCATCCCTTCTTTTTCCTCTATCATAGCCGCCTTAAGCTGAACATAACGAGGTTCTCCATCTGTCTTAAGACGATAGCTGAGGGTAAAGAGTCCGTTCTGATTTATCTCTGTCAGAATATTATCTCTGGTAAGCATTGAAACAAACCTGTTCTGATCCTCAGGATATACTATCGAAACTGCCTGTTCTCTGAAAGCAGCAAAGAAGTCCTGTCCATCTGCGGGAAGATCAAACATATTGAAGCCTGTAGTAGAGCTGAACTCCCTATATTGACCGGTTTGGGGATTTACGACATAGATACAGAAGAAATCTCCTGCCAGCGCAGTGATCCTGTTATAAGCAACCTGCTCCTCCAACATCTTCTGAGCTATGTTACGCTCTCTCATCTGTTCATCAACATCTGAAATAGCAAGAATGATATAACGTTCATCATCCTGCATCCGGGTAATTCTCATACTTACATAGCTGGGTTTATTATTTCTTAAAAGCCTGAAGGTTATCATAAAGTTTTCATTCTGATCCAGCGCATTAACAAGAGTCTTTCGATCCGTCGCCTTAGAAACTGTCTCCTGATCCTCCGGATATACGAGATCGGCTATTTCATCCAGACAATGTTCAAAGAAATGCCAGCCACGACGCAGTTCAGAAAGCTTTCCGGTATTCACATCTGAACGATACTCTATGAATTCCTCTGTATTCAGATCTATATAATAAAGATCCAGATATCCATAGGCCAGAGCCTGAGCCATATGGGTAAATATGATACCTGAGTTACGGGCTTTCTCATAGGATTCCTTTGTTTTTGCGCTATCTCTGGATATACGGAAGGAATCTGATATATCCTGAAACATACCCAGCACACAAAGACGTCCATTATCATCTGTATATTTAAGCTTAGTAGTTTTTACCTGTTTTTGATTTCCGGCACTATCCGGCATATCACCAAAGAATATATACGGTTCATCCATAGAAAGCGCTACTTTGTCGTCTTCCATAAAACGCTCCGCAGTTTCTTTATCAAAAAGATCCATCGGAGTAAGTCCGACTATCTCATTAGGGCTCTTCTTTTTTGCATACTTAGCAAATGCCTGATTGCAGGCAAGATAAACTCCCGTCTCTGCATCCTTAGTGAAATTCATTCCGGGCATATTATCAAGCAGCGACGATATCGTCTGTTTCAGATCAGCAATCTGTTCAGCCTCTTCAAGAAGTATCTTCTGTCTGTTAGCCGTCCGATCTGCCTTAAGCTTTTGTACAAGCAGGAAAATAATGATAGAGAATAATACTGTAAGAACTGCAATTACTATAAGCCAGTTATCCTTAAGAAACTGCATAAAAGAAACTTTCTGTTTTTCATGCATATAAGAAGCGAGCGCCGTATCCATATCCTCGCTTCTGGTTATTAATGCAGTTATATTAAGAAGGAAATATAACTCAGAATCCCATTTTCTTATTCCAAAGGAAAAAGGCATGGACTCTCCTGTCGGAACAGAATAAAGCTTATATCTCTTTAAAATTTCTTCAGCAGAAGGAATCCTGTAACTGCTGACAAGAACACAGTCTGTTTCACCATTTGCCACAGCTTTGTAGCAGGCTTCCAGTCCGGGATGCTCTTCTCTATCTGCCTTAGGATAATGTTCCTTTATGAAGGCTTCTATATTCATCATCCCTTCATTTACTGCGAATTTAATCTGGCTGTTTTGTGAAAGAGTCTTGTCATCCGAAGAACGCATGATAGCAATCATATCCGTCTTCATAGCGGGACTCGACAGTCGGATACCCTTCTGATCAGCATCATAGGTATTTAAATAGATTGGAAATATGCAATCAACCTCACCTGTATTTAATGCGTCAATTGCTTCTTTTGTAGAATTATATGGAATAGTTTCAAACTTTATATTTGTGCCTTCCAGATTGCTCTCGGCATGTGCCAGATAATCCTTAAGCGCACCGGTAAGCTCTCCCGTTTCATCATTCTGATCACAGAAAGGTAGATAGTTATCTCGATAGCCGATACGAATACTTCCGTGTGCTTTGATCCAGTCCTCCTGATTAGGTGTAAGAAGTGCATTTGTCCTCGCACCGTATAGACGTTCCTCTGTAACCTTCTGATTAAAATAAGGATCCTCATTCTGTATCTCAGCCAGCGCCATATTAAGATCAACAAGAAGATCCGGACGATTCTTACTTACAGCATAATAATAGTCCGAACCACCTATCCTGCTGATAGGGATTACATTCTCTATATCAAAAGAGAAAATAGCTGCATATCCGTCTATCTCACCTCGCACAACCATTTCCATGGATTCGCTTTCCTCTGAGGTAAGCGGAACTATATCCAGTGCTATATCATTCTTATCTGCCCACTCCTTGAGAAAGCCTTCCTGGATACTCCCCTTATTAACACCTATTTTCTTTTGGTTCATGGACTTCAGATTATTGGCAGTGATTTCTCTGTTTCCCGCACTGATATAGATATAATAAGACTCCGTACCCATGGGAAGATCCGGGTACAACATATATTCCTCGCGTTCCGGTTTATAAGATACGTCGCTGAGCAGGTCTATCTCTCCGTCCTGCAGCATCTGTAAAAGATTGGGCCAGCTGTCTTCAACATATTCATAGGTCCATCCGGTATAGGCAGATATCTTCTGTTGGTATTCATAATCGATACCGCAGCGTCTTCCAAATGAATCATAGTAACAGAAGGATGAATCATACCAGCCGACACGAACCACTTTATGGTCGGTCGTCTCTGCATTTGCTGTATGTGGAATTAAATTAATAACGATTGCAAAAAACAGAAGGAATATTACCATCTGTTTTATGAGTTTATTAATCCTCATCTGATACACCTCCCTCTCAGCACGGTCTGTAAAAAGACCGTTCTGCCTCCTCCAAATGTACCTTATATTTTATCATATTTAGAAAGATTCTGTCATTGTGAAATTAATCATTTCATGCCCAGCTGTTTTTTTGCAGCTGCTTTCTTCAGAAATTCTCCCATAGTCACATCCAGATTCATGTGAGCTGCATTCCATACTGTATCCATCATCGTAGATGAATTATACTCTTGAAATAGCAACAATAGCGCAACAATTATCTATGTAAAATACGAAAATGGACCCAGTTTTAAAACACCGGGTCCACTACATATTATTTTACTTTTTTATCTTAACCTTTTTCACTTTGCTCCAGCTTCCGTATATTTTCTTTCCGGAAGAATCTTTTGTATATGCTCTTACACGAACATAGTATTTCTTGTTCTTCTTAAGCCTTGCTATTGTAAGTGAAAGCTTTTTTGTACTCTTGGTTTTTACGGATTTTGTAAACAGACTGTTTCTCGCATACTGAACTTCATATCCTTTAGCTCTTTTTGCTTTCTTCCACTTTACTTTAATTTTCTTACTCTTTTTATTCTTTACAGATTTGATCACCGACTTCGCAGGCTTCTTAATCTTTACAGGAGTCGGCGTTGCTGTAACACCCGGAGATGGACTACTTGTTGGAACAACAGAAGGATTTTCAGTTGTTGCCTCTGTAGTCTTTTCTTCCGTCTTCTCCGGTGAATTCTCCGGAGTCGGCTCTGAAGTTGGTGACGGAGTAGGTGTCAGCGTAGGTGTCGGTGTCGGCTTATCCTCAGTTGATTCCGCAGGTATTACAATACCTTTTTCTTCCATCATCATTCTTGCAAAGTCGGCAAATGCACCTTTACCGATATCTTTTAAAGACTCAGGAATATTAATATCTATAAGAGAATAACATTTGTCAAAACACATGGCTCCTATTTTCTCAAGAGTATCCGGCAGCTGGACACTTTCCAGGCTGGTACATCCATTAAATGCCTGATTACCTAAACCTTTAACTCCATCTTCAACCACAACCTTGTTTATCTCATATAATACATCAT
>JAFWSY010000085.1 GCA_017519155.1 Eubacterium sp. | reverse complement strand
GGCTTCGGCTGATGATTATTCCATGAGTGAATCGGCTGCTGAAGAATCAGCCAATGATATGGAAGAAAGCACAGCCACAGCGGATGATGTTGCAGAAGAGGCTGAAGATGCTGACGATAGTTATAGCTATAAAGAAAAATCCGACGCTAAGGAGGGATATTATTCAGCAAACGGATTATATTATTATCCTATTCAGTTACCGGCAGTTTCAAGTTCAGCAGCTGCTCCTGTAGATAAAGAAAGCGAAGAACATGCAGCCGATGATAACGAAAATATATCTAATAGTGAATTAGTTCAAGCATCTATAGAAGAGTATTCTGATTATATTCAGGTTGATCTTCCTAAGCTGTTGGATTCATATGAAATAGCTACTGAGGATATCTTTGTAGCTAAAGATTCTAATGACTCAATATATTATGGAAAATGTAACTTATCTATTAAAAATGATAAGGGTAGTGTGATTCTTCATATATCAAAGGATTACAAATTAGCCGAGAAAACATCCATTTTAGATACAGTACCTACTATTTTAAATAAATCAGATGTTTACATAGGCTATTCAGGTAAAGGTATATATGCCACATTTAACATAAATGATGTTGAGTTCTTTATAGAGTCCACTAAGGATAATGAAGATTTATTTGAAGATGTACTGCTCACATTGACAGACCAGATTGATTAATTTCGTCTATTGCGTTAAAATGACTTTATAGGCAGGTAGTTAAATATCTTGATATTATATTTTGAATAATACAGGTGTTTCAATGGGAAAAACAAAAAAGGTTGCTGTATTTGCTTCAAGTATCTATGGAAACATGGTTCAGGATATGCAGGAAGGAATCAGCAAAACAGCTGTTGAAAACGGCGTAAAACTTATATATTTCGCAGGTTTCAGTGACAGCTTCAGTAGAGAATTCTATGATCAATATGCCATGTACGATGAAGGCGATATAGTGCCATTCAAGATCCCGAATCTAAATGATTTTGATGGTGTTATTTTGCTGACCAGTTCATTTCCGGTGGATTACAATGAAAGAATCTTCAGTCTGCTTGATGGTATAGATATTCCTGTCATCAATCTTGGTGGTGTGAATGATGCTTATTATAACATCGTAAATGATGAGGTTTTGTCTTACAGCAATATAGTTGAGCATGTGATTACAGAACATGGATGCAAAGATATATATCATGTTGCAGGAAAGCCTGAGTATTTTTTCACTCATGAACGTATCTCCTGCTGTAAGAACACTATGGCGAAACATGGTCTGGAACTTCCGGATGATAAGATATATTTTGGAACTCTGTGGCGTGACTGCGGAGAACCGGCACTTGAGTATATACTTGATAAATGTGCAAAAGAAGGAAAGAAATATCCCGATGCCATTGTTTGTGTAAATGATTATACTGCAATCGGAATTATAGATGCATGTAGACAGCGTGGAATCAGTGTTCCTGAAGATATTATAGTTACAGGATATGACGGGGTTGATACCGCATTTATGGGACGTCCTTCCATAACAACTTCCGCTCAGCCGTTTTTTGAAGTGGGTAGAGAAAGTATACTGACCCTTGAGAGGCTATGGAACGGCGAAGATGTAGATAAACTCGTTCATATAAAGGGTAATCTGATACTGAATCAATCCTGTGGATGTGTTTCAAAGGATGTAGATACTTCTGAAGAAATGCGTTATTACTACAGTGGAAGAATGGATAAGATGGAATACCTGTCTCAATCCATGACTAACATGATTCTCAGCATGTCCAGTGCCGATACCATGGAAGACTGTTTTAATAGTATAGCAAAAAACGCGAAACGTGATACCGGCTTCAAAGATTTTCTTCTTTGTCTTGCTCCCGAGTGGGATAAGAAGAGAGTTATTCAAGATGATACAGTTATGAAAGACGAAGAAATGACTGTTATAGCAGGCTTTTTAGAAGATGAGCCTGTGGAAATGCAGACATTTAATCTAAAGGATATTATGCCTCAGGATCTGCTTGAGAATCCTTATCCTTATTATATATTCTCCATACATCATCTTCAGTATTATATGGGCTACATCATAGTAAGACCTGATATTAAGGGCTATAATCAGCTGATTATGAAGTCCTGGCTGGTTAATCTTGGATCCATGCTGGAGAACTGGAGAATCAGAAATAATCTGAATGATGCCGTTGACAGGCTCGAGAATCTGTATAATCGTGACATGCTGACGGGGCTTTATAACAGACGCGGTTACGAGACATTTTTCGAAAATAGTTTTAAGAAGTGTCGTGATGCCGGTACGAAGCTGTGTGTAATGGTCATCGATATGGATGATCTGAAGTTCGTAAATGATAACTACGGTCATAATGAGGGTGATTACAGCCTATGTACCATTGCGGAGGCCATGACCATTTCTTCACAAGATGGCGAGATATGTCTTAGAACCGGCGGTGATGAGTACGTCGTGCTTGCCTGTGATTATTCCGAAGAAAAGGCTTTGGACTATATCAAAAGAATGAGAGACTATATCAGCACCAGAGTTAAGGTTGATGAGAAAATCTATAACCTGAATGTAAGTGTTGGTATTTATATAGGAGATCCTGGTTCGGAAAATGACGATAAAATGATTGAGTTATCTGAACAGTATATGAAACTGGCAGATGTTGAGATGTATAAAGAGAAAAAAGAGCATAAAAAGAATAGGCAACTCTAAAGCCTCATAGTTTCTATAAAACTCATTACATCCGTATCATATGCTTCTTGAAGAAGCACCCTGTTGATGATTTCATTGACGGGGGCTTTTTTAATTATCTGACCTTTTTTCATAAGTATTATTTCGTCAGACAGATAAGCTGCCATCTGTACATCGTGAAAAACAGATATAATGGTATTTTTATAGGTTATTTCGTCAACAGTAGTGGTCTTTGTGATCCATTCCTTGAGATAGTTTAAAAGTTCGCTCTGATATCTGATATCCAGATGATTTGTTGGTTCATCCAAAAGAATTATGGGAGTTTCCTGAACGAAGGTTCTTGCAAGAAGGACTCTTTCAAGCTGACCACCGGAGAGTTCGCTGATGGATTTATCTTTTAATTCGGATAATCCCATTTTTTCTATATATTTGTCGACTATTTCCTTGTCATTCTTTGATATACCGCCCAGTATATCTTTGAATGAGCTGCCCAAATGAGCATAACGTCCCATCATGATGGTGTCATATACATTATAAGAAAAATAAGTAGAAGAAAACTGTGGAGTCATGGCTATATAATGAGCCAGAAGCTTACGTGGAGCTGAGCTGATTTCTATTGGGGTGCAGCCTGATATGTCTGAGTTGATGTTTTCTTCTTTTTTAGTGGAATTGAGATTGAGCTGCACATTCCCTTCATAAGGAAGTGTTCCCGAAAGCACGCGAAGAAGAGTGGTCTTACCGGAACCGTTTGGTCCCAGGATGCCACATATGCCGCCTTCATTTATTGTAAGGCTTAAGTTTTTTAATATATGGTTGTTTTTCTCGTATCCGGCGGATACATTTTCCATAAGTACCTGCATAGTTTTCTCCGAATGAATCTATTTTTTCTTAAAGAAAATTAACATGAAGAACGGGGCACCGAGAAGGGCTGTAACAGCGCCAACAGGTATTTCTCTTGGTGAGAGAACCGTTCTGGCAAGTAAGTCTGCGACCGACATAAAAGCGCCGCCGTAGATAAAGCTCATGGGGATTACCGCTTTATGCCTTGCGCCGAAAAGCTTTCTTACTACATGAGGGGCAACCAGATCAATAAATCCAATGGTTCCCGTAAAAGCAACGGATATTCCGGTGAGTAGGGCTGTAAGCGCAATGAGAAGTATCTTCTTATTCTTGGTCTGAACACCCATGGTCATGGCCTGATCGTCGCCGAAGGTCATGATATCAAGTTCCCTTGATTGGAGCCAGATGAGTATTGTAAATATAATGCTGGCGGGTATAAGAATAAAAACATGAGTCCAGTTCTTTGCAGAAAAAGAGCCCATCATCCAGAAGTATATCTGCTGTGAATTATCGGGATAAAGCGATGCCAGAAGTGTAAGCACTGCGCTTACAAAAAGAGAAATAACCATACCGATAAGTATTATGGTATAGCTATGAATATTTTTATCGATCTTATGGGATATAACGATTACGAATAAAACCGTAAGAAGCGCGAAGGAAAAACCAAGCAGCGGAAGCAGAAAGCTTCTGAGAAACATGGTCTTAACTCCGACAATTATAATAATAGCTGCTCCAAGAGCAGAACCGGATGAGACACCCATTGTGTAAGAAGATGCCAAAGGATTCTGAAGAAGAGACTGCATAACAGCACCGCTTACAGCAAGGGAACCGCCCACCATAAAGGCTACAAGAGCACGGGGCATACGGATATTCCAGTATATGGATACATTTATCGGATCCACAGATGCCGGAAGAGCATTGCCGAACAGTTTATGCATAGTTATATAATATGAATCAGGGAGCGTGATATTCACACTCCCTATATTTATGCATATGATCAATGCAGCTATACATATTATTAAAGATATAATGTATTTCTTCATATCTCATCCAATAAGGTGACAATTTATTATCAGATGAAAAACTGTCATCTATTTTTGACTTATTTATATGTGTCTGGATATACCTGCTTAGCCATTTCGAGCATTGCGTCGATGATGTGGTTGTTTGGCTGATTACTTGAATCTGCGTCGATGTAGTATACTGCGTCGTTCTGAACGGCTGCTACATTTTCCCATCCCGGAGCTGTTTTGATAGCATTTACTGCATCGTCTACGTAATTTACGTTTGTTACGATTACGTCAGGGTTCATAGCGATTGCTTCTTCCTCAGAGATGCTGATCCAGCCTTCCTGATCGCCGGTTACATTTAATGCTCCGATGTCTGTAATCATTTCATCAAGGTATGTTCCCTTACCAAATGTATAAACTGAAGGATAGTCAGCTGTAGGAAGTGAGATCATGAAGAGAACTTTCTTCTTCTCTGTAACATCTCTGCCCTTAAGGATGATGTCCTCAAGTGAACCGTTGAACTGATCAATAAGCTTGCCTGCCTTTTCTTCCTGCTTAACAGCCTTACCGATGAACTCAAGATCCTTAACTATGTCTTCGATTGAGCTGCTAGAAGGGATGTCAGCTACACAGATTCCGGCGTCACGTGCTGGCTTATATACATCCTCGCCACCAACGTTGCTCATGCCTGATGTAAAGATGATGTCCGGCTTAAGTGCAACAAGTGCTTCGTTGTCAGGTGCCATCATATCGAACTGCTTAATTGATGATGCATCTGTTGAAGAAGCAGCGTCTGATGATGAAGCAGCAGTAGCATCTGTAAGAGATGCAGCATATACAGCTGAGTTTGTGTCGATAGCAATGATCTTGTCGCCAAGACCAAGGTCGATAAGGAATCTTGTTGTTGATGGAGCCATTGAAACGATCTTTTCAACCTTATCAGGAAGATAGATGTCATTTCCTGCACGGTCCTGTGCAAGTGTTCCTTCATGAACTTCAGCTTCTGTAGTAGGTTCCTCAGAGGCTTCAGTTACTTCAGCTGCTGTAGTTGCTTCTGTATCAGGAGCAGTAGGAGCTTCCTGTTTTCCACAGCCACTGATTGCAGCAACAAACATTGCTGAACAAAGTGTAAGTGTTACAATTTTCTTTTTCATCATAATTTCTCCTCGTTAAAAATTGTAGTGGGGTATTTGCATTTTGACACATATGACTTATTGATATATTATAATATCTGTAGCCGAAAATGTGCTAAATGCTTTTTAACAAACCCTTATATTAGCACAGAGGCTTTACGATGTCAAAAATATAAATATAACTATGGATATGATAGATTTTTCCTATGATAGAAATTAACAAAAAAGAAGTAATAAGATATCTTGGCTACCGTGGTATAGGCGAGCCGGATGAACATCTAAATAAGCTGATAGATGAATGCATAAAGGAGCTGCAGGATAAGGCGACACCCAGAAGCGTTTATAAGACATTTCCCATAAACTGGAATTCTGATATGGAAAATGTAACTGAAAACGGTTGTGAGTTTGCAGGAATAACTGTGTCCTCCGGAAATCTCCTGAAGAATCTCAAGGGTTGCAGCGAGATAGTTATGCTGGCTGTTACCATCGGTCCTGCACCGGATATGCTGGTGAGGCGTTCGGAAGTCAGAGACATTATGAAGGCTTATACTTATCAGGCTGCCGGGGCTGCCATGGTAGAAGCCTGGTGCGATGAGATTAATAATAAGATCATTGAGGATGCACAGGCCAAAGGGCTGTATGCAAGACCAAGGTTTTCTCCCGGATACGGTGATTTTCCTTTAGAAGTTCAGATGGATTTTGAGAGGATTCTTGATATGCCGAAATCAATCGGTGTTACACTTTCAGAGAGTCTGCTGATGACACCTACAAAGTCAGTGACTGCTGTTATTGGTCTATCTGATAAAGATATGGATTGTCATAAAGGCGGCTGCGAAGAATGCAGTATGCATGAGTCTTGCGAATATTCGAGATAGAATAATAGATTTAGTAAATGACATAAAAGATGCGTGATAATTGTGCGTATAAATGAGGTTTAAATATATGAGAAAAAACTTACGAGACAGGTTAGGAAAAGAATGGCTCTTCTGTGATGGAGGTATGGGTACATTTCTCCAGGAAAGAGGACTGCAGGGCGGTGAGCTTCCTGAGAGATGGAATCTGACTCATCCGGATATAATTACAGAACTTTTTGAGAGTTATCTTAAAGCAGGGGCCGATATATTTAATACTAATTCTTTTGGTCTTAATTCACTTAAATATCCCGGTGAGGTTGCTGAGATAATGAAGGCTTCTGTTGAGCTTGCTAAGCAGGCTCGAATCAATACCGGACGTGAGGATGCTTATATTGCTATAGATATCGGACCTACAGGTAAACTGCTGGAGCCGATGGGAGATCTAAGCTTTGACAGAGCTGTGGAGCTTTTTGCAGAGGCCATCAAAGCCGGTGCTGAGGCCGGCGGTGACCTGGTTCTTATTGAGACAATGAGTGACAGCTACGAGGCAAAGGCTGCGGTTCTTGCTGCTAAGGAAAACTGCGATCTGCCTGTAATCGTAACTACTATATATGATGAAAAGGGTAAACTTCTTACAGGTGGTACGGTTGATTCAACTGTAGCCATGCTGGAGGGACTTGGAGTTGATGCCCTTGGTATGAACTGTGGTCTGGGACCTGACCTTATGATCCCTATGGTTAAGAGGATGATTGAGGTAGCTTCGGTTCCTATCGTAGTAAATCCTAATGCCGGACTTCCTCGTACCGAAGACGGCAGGACTGTATTTGATGTAGGTCCAGAGGAATTTGCTGAAGTAATGGGTGAAATTGCTGATATGGGTGTTCAGGTTCTGGGCGGCTGCTGCGGAACTACGCCAGAACATATCAGAAAAACAATTGAAGTTGTTAAGCCTAAGTCATTTAAACCTAATACACCTAAGAACTTTACTGTGATCACCTCTTTCTGTCAGGCTGTTACAGTTGATAAAAAGCCGATTATAATAGGAGAGAGGATAAATCCTACAGGTAAGTCGAGATTTAAACAGGCTCTTCGTGATAATGATATGGATTATATCCTGTCCCAGGGACTTGAACAGGAGGATGCAGGTGCTGATATCCTGGACGTAAATGTAGGACTTCCGGAAATTGACGAGCCCGCTATGATGCGCGACGTTGTTAAACGTCTTCAGGGAGTTACAGGACTTCCTCTTCAGCTGGATACAACAGATATAGAAGCTCTTGAACAGGGACTTCGTTATTATAACGGTAAGGCCATGATCAATTCCGTTAATGGTAAGCAGGAAGTTATAAAGGCTGTTATGCCACTTGTAAAGAAATACGGTGGTGTTCTAGTAGGTCTTGCTCTTGATGAAGATGGTATACCTGAAACTGCAGATGGAAGAATAAAAGTTGCTGATAAGATATATAAAGCTGCTGATGAATATGGAATTCCAAGAAAGGATATCGTAATAGACGGTCTTTGTATGACCATTTCTTCTGATTCCTCATCAGCTGTTACAACCCTTGAAACACTCAGAAGGATAAGGGATGAGTATAATGGTCATTCCATTCTCGGTGTTTCTAACATTTCCTTCGGACTGCCTCAGAGACAGATAATCAATTCATATTTTCTGACCATGGCAATGCAGATGGGACTTAGCTTTGCTATCATGAATCCAAATAATGAACAGATGATGGCGTCCTACAGGGCATATGTGGCATTATCCGATCTGGATCCTCAGTGCATGAACTATATCGAGGCATATGCAAATGCAAGTGTTTCGGTTATTTCTTCAGGAGGTGCGTCAGCTACGGCAGCTTCAGTCTCAGGTGATGGACAGGCTACAGGTGGCTCAGGCGATGGCGGAACTTCCACTAAACTGTCAAATGCCATCGAAAGAGGAATGGTTGGTGTTGCTGAATCGGAAATGAAAGAAGCAATTAAGACCAGAGATCCGCTGGAAGTAATAAATGATGAGCTGATTCCTGCGCTTGATAAAGTTGGAAAAGGCTTTGAAAAAGGAACGGTATTCCTTCCACAGCTTCTCATGAGTGCAGATGCGGCAAAGGCTGCATTTGAAGTGGTAAAAGCTTCTATGGCAGGAAAACCTCGTGAACTTAAGGGTAAAGTTATAATCGCAACCGTTAAGGGAGATATACATGATATAGGAAAGAATATCGTTAAGGTAATGCTTGAAAATTACGGATATGATGTTATAGATCTCGGCAAGGATGTCCCACCTGAAGTCATCGTAGACAGAGCCATCGCAGACGACGTAAAGCTTGTGGGACTCAGCGCGCTGATGACCACAACAGTTGTAAGTATGGAAGATACCATAAAGCTTCTTAGAGAAAAGAAGCCAGATACAAAGGTGGTAGTTGGAGGTGCCGTTATGACCCAGGAATACGCAGATGCCATCGGAGCAGACTGCTACGCAAAGGACGCTATGGCCACCGTAAGATACGCCGACGAAGTTTTTGGGTAGAAAAAAAGTGACAGTTTATTATCAGGTGAAAAACTGTCACGTTTTAGTTTGCATAAAAATGTGACAGTTTTTTACCTGATAAAATCATGTCACCTTTGCTATATTTACTGAAGGGCAGTGATGTAGCTGCCGTCGGTTGCGTCGATTATGACGCGGACTACTGTCTGGCGTTTTTCATTTACGGCTTCGATGGACCATACTGGTATCAGGTTGCCTTTACTTTTTACATCCTGGGTTACAGGGAAGTATACAAGTTCGGCACGGCTGAAGTTGATGGTTTGATCTGCTTTATCCAGAACGCTTACATCAAGATTTGCTTTTACATTATCTACAAAGGAGTCCATAGCCTTTTCAAATGGTATTACTTTAACGCTGCTCATTAACTTATCTTTGTAGTTATACTGTGTTGTAATTGCGAAGCAGAATACACCTGAATCATCTACACCGATGGAACCTCTCTTAAGATCGTTGGCATCATCCTCTATAGCTGTATTATCTAACATGATCTTTTGATCGCAGAGTGTGAACATGGTTGTTATTCCATAGCCGTTTCTTACAGCACCGTTAAGTTTTTCGTCTTTTCTGATATCGTCATTTAAGTATACAAATTCTTTTCTTTTTGGTTCTGTGCCTTCTACCATAGCTACGTCATGTGTATTTGCATAGAGTGACATAGCTTCCTGTGGATATGAGATATTAAGCTTTTCTGCAAGAAATGTATTGGCTATATCATATATATCATCATCTGAAAGTGTACATGGATTTGGTGTGCCGCCGTTTATATCATCCAAAGCTATATCATGTATTCCCATTGAAAAGTAGTAATAAAATTTTCCATCAGGATCTGATGTTCCAAAGTTATTAAGATCAGGATTATTAATCAGGTCTCCATATACTTTGGGGTAAAATGCGGTAACCAGCTCGTTATAATCCTTGCTGTATGAAACAAGGAGCTGATAGGTAATATCATTATATTTTCCTTCATAGGTATGAATGTAATATGTTGGTTTTTCTACCCAGGCGAGGCAGGATATTCCCATCATATTGTAATTATCTTTATTATGATATGCGACAGCTATTCCGGTTGAAACAACATCAGGTGCATCACCGAGTTCAACATTAAGATATTTTCTATCGTCGGAGTTGATTGGTTTTGCGGAGTCACCAAGGAGGTTTTTAACTATAGCCTGTTCGTCTATAGCAGCTTCCTGAAGAGGCTCTATATTGTAGACAGCCAGCATATTCGTATCAGTTGGCATATATTCAACATCTATTGAACAGCCTTTGCCGTTGATATCAAAGTCTTTTTTATATTGAAGAAGATCTCCACCCAGCATTTTTACCAGGCTTTCCCCTGAATTCTCCTGATATAATCCGCTTTTATTATCCGAACTTTCGTCTCCGGATACATTTTCGGCAGAAGAGCTGCTGTCCATATCTCCATAGTCATCAACTATGATTTCCTTCTGTCCGCATGCCGGTAGTGCGAGCATACTTGCAGTAAGCAAAACCAGTAATTTGCTTTTAAAACTTCGTTTCATCATTCTTATCCCTTTTCTTTTTCGTCTCTCCCCAAATCAGGATTGTATTATACTTTTAACACACAGACTAGAGTATAAAACAAATGTAACTAAAATGTATATAACAGAATTTATATTCTTGACATAATATTTAGATAATATTGAAAGCGCTTAAACAATGTGGTATTTTAAATAATAAGGAGTTAGTAAAATGAAGAGCGCAAAGAAGATTTCAAAATGGTTCTGGGAAAAACCTCTAAATAAGAGGTTTTTAATTTCGTATACGCTGATTTTTCTTTTTATCGCATTTTTTATATTTATAGAGTTTATTCTTAATGACCGTTCCTTTATCTGGTCAAAGGATGGTTATACCCAACATCTGAAGTCTGTTCTTTATAATGCTCAGTGGATGAAGGGCTTTATGAAGGACATTGTAAAGAATCATAAAGTAAATCTTGATACATATTCATTTGGTCTCGGATATGGCGGCGATATAATAAACAGTTTGAATTATTATACCTTTGGAGACATCATTTTCCTGCCG
>JAFWSY010000084.1 GCA_017519155.1 Eubacterium sp. | reverse complement strand
TTTCTATCTCGTCAAAATTCTCATCGTCAAGGAAATTACCGGTTCCTGCTGATGCAGAGGTAAGAGCTATCTTCATCAAGCGTCCTTCCATAGGGATAATCTTTGATGACCTCTTATCGTATTTTCCTGAAGCTTCCAGAAGATCAATATAATCGTAGACCTTGATGATTCCATCATCATTGAGATTCCTGAATGGGTCATGTGGATTCTCTCCGATAAATTCTGTATAGATATCATTAATCTCAAGAATCTGACACAGTGCAAGGAGCTGTTCAGCAGTTGGCATGTTTATACCTTTTTCCCAGGCACTTATGGCAGCATTACCTACATGGATGTCGAATCGTCCAAGCTCTTTTGCTACATCGATCTGAGATAAGCCTTTACTTTTTCTGTTCTGTGCAATGACCTGTCCGATGTTCATAGTGTTTTCCTCATTTCTGTCTTATGTGCAGACTAAATTAGTCTGTGTTGATTTTATATTTGGAATATACCACAGTAAAAACCTAATATCAATGGATAATTGAAGAATGTGATATATAGTCCCGTTGAAATTTGGATACGGTTGATTTATAGTTGATAATGCAAAGAGGAGAACGGCAGACGGCACACACCTCTGTGTAAACGGAAAACGGCTGCCAGATATTTGGGGAATGTGGAGGTAATGGATATATGGAGAACGATGTCTATATGCGTAGGGGGACATGAAGCATCGGCCTTCTGCGCATGAAGTTACAAAACTTACAGAGGCTTTTGATAAGCTGCTCGGACCTCGGAGACTTATAGTTGGCTTATCTGGAAAAGTAAATATAGGAACATTCTCAATGACTTGTAAAGGTGACTTTCCCTTTCCTTTTCAAGCTTTTGAACAAATCTTTGATTTGGAGGTGAGCAGTCTAAATGCAGGAAATTGAGTTTTATTGCAAGAAATGTCGTAAGAGCATGAAGATGTCTTACGAACTTACCGGAGATAAGGACGCTCCGGTCATGAATGGAATCAGCATCAGGTGCCACACAAACAAGTGCACCAGAGTAGTAACCCTCAAGAAATTTACAGAGGGAAAGATAATACAGAGAGCAAACGCATTCGGCAGATGCTATCTGTAAATGAATTTGAACATAGGCGCGGAGATCCGTGCATAACAATGACAACTAAACGAGGGCATCATGATATGGGGGTATAGCCCACCGCGGACGCATGATAAGAAATCAGTTAAAGGCTGAGTCTTATTGTGCGTCCTTTTTCTTTGTTCCTTTTTCTGGTTTCAGCCCGGAAAGAGGGAGAAAATGAATAAGGTTATTGATACTACAACTATAGGCGGAAGACTTAAGGCTAAGAGGAAAGAAGCTGGCTATTCTCCGGAAAAACTGGCGGAGCTGTTGATGATCAAGCAGAACACATTATCCAAGTATGAAAGTGGTGATCATGATGTTCCTACAGATGTCTTATCTATGGTTGCAAAGCTTCTTAATACAACACCGTCTTACCTGGTATGGGGAAGTGCAGAGGAAGAAGGGTGGCTTTCAGAACTTAATATCATTGCCGGTAGCATTAAGAACCCTGCCATAAGAGAAGCTGCATTAAAACAGATGCTGGCTCTAGCTCAGATGGACGCACAGCTTAAGTAAATATCCCAAAACGGGATGGAATTATCCCAACAGGGGTAGGGGAATAGGTCCCTGCAGACAGTAACATATAACCATAACAAACAAGCAAGCCGGCTTGCTTTAGTACGCGAAAAGGAGTGATTCTTATGGCTGCTAAAGCAAAAGATACAGATTTAATGAAAAACTATAGGACTGCTGATTCTGAGGAAAGATTTTCCATTATGATGGAAAATTACGCTGTGTTTCCTAAGGTGATCAAGAAAGCCCAGAAAAAAACAGAATATAAGATTAAGGCTGAGCGGGAGTATTTAAGAAGCCATAGTCGGGGCGAACTGGGAGTAAGGGTTCAGACATCCAAGAAGAGCGATACAACTGCTGAGGAAGCAATTGCAAATGTCACACTGGAAGAAGCTTTTGCAACCGGTGAAGTAGATAAGGGACTTCTAAAGGGAATTGAAGAAGCTTCTGTTTATGAAACTGAGATCAAGCTCATCAGCACCATGAGAATGGACTTTGAACTTCTTGAGGATATCATCGAAAGCTACGAAGACGATGACCAGAGGATCATAAGAAAGAGACTGGCAGAGCGCAAGGCTTACAGAGTGATTGCTGAGGAAGAGGATTGCTCCTACGATACGATAAAAAGAAAACTTACAGCAATCAGGAATGAAATCCGAGAGGAAATAGTGGAATGCTTGGAACTGAATAATCGGGAGGGGCGCTAATGGAAAAGAAACCTCACCGTAATCAGTACGAAGAACCTCATTTCACATGTGTGATTCATTATACAGAAGGATGCGAAAAATATATCTCAGAATTTCAGCAGAAGAAAGTTGCTATATTAAGAAAGCATTTGGAATTATTAAATCCAGCGGAACTAGAGGAGTTCTGTAATATGTTGGAAGAAGAGCTTTTAACTAAGGATAGGGAAGAACAATCATAGCTTGTGGTTGTTCTTTTTTTATTGCAGCATTATAATGTGTGTATATGAAAAGAAAGGATTGATTTTATGAAGAGGAAAGTCACACCAGAAACGGATGACCGCAGAGTAGTCATCTATGCCAGGAAATCTAAGATAACTCATAAGGGTGATTCTATTGCAAATCAGGAAGAATACTGTAAAGACTATGCAAGACTTCATTTGAATTTATCTGAAGATTATGAGTTTGAGGTTTATGAGGACGAAGGTAAAAGTGGATTTTATTCAGATCGTCCTGATTTTCAGCGCATGATTCATGATGTGGAGCGCCGTAAGATAAAGGCTATTGTTTGCTACAAGCTGGATCGTATCAGTCGTAAGATGTCTGATCTTACGAATATGATAGATTTTCTGAATAAATATGATTGCGCATTACTTATCAGTTCAAATAATCTGAATACTAAGGATAGTAATTCCAAGATGATGATTCAAATGCTCGGTATGATTGCCGAGTTTGAGCGTGATATCATTACAGAACGTATTCAGGATAATCTGGAAGAACTGGCTAAGGATGGGCGCTGGATGGGAGGTATACCACCAACAGGATTCACTACAGAGCGCTCCAAGACCGGCCGAGGGAAGAGTAAGAACGCGTTTACTTATTTGGTGCCTATTCCTGAAGAAAGAGCTTTAGTTGAACATGTTTTTGAGGTGTTCCTTGAAACAAGATCCTACAATCAAACTGCACAGAGGCTTAATGAAGAAGGCTACAGGACAAAGATGAATGCTGATTTCACT
>JAFWSY010000083.1 GCA_017519155.1 Eubacterium sp. | reverse complement strand
TTTCTTAGGAAGCTTACTTACCGGACTGGTTCCATTCTCTACTACAATTTCATCGTCATCATAAACAACACTTGTTACTGTTGCAGGAGTTACATTTACTGTTACTGTAGTAGAATCACTATATGATACATCATTAACGGCATCATAATAGGTTCCGGTTATCTCATAAGATCCGCCATTTCTTTTCTTATACGCATTTTTAAAATCATCCGTCTGAACCCATTTGATATATCCATATTCCGCTCCAGGACTGTCAGCATCATCTATGTCGCCATTAGTCCACTTTACAGTAGCAACCGGATATACAGGCTCAGTACCACTTGGAGTAGTTATTTCTTTTTCATCATAAACTACGCTTGTGACACTTGCCGGATTAACTATAAGTTCAAATGATATTTCAAGCTTCTTTGAACCCTCATCAGTTGAAACGGTAGTATAACCTTCTTCGGTAAAAGTACCACCGGCTCTATTTTTATAATTCTGTTTCTGTCTGGTAGTCCATGTCGCAGGATAGGTCCAAGTTAATCCATTTGATAAAGAAATACCGCATGAAGGATATGAAACAGATGTACCTGAATCAGTAGTTTTACTTGTCACTTTAATATAGGTATCTCCCTGCTTTTCTTCACAGAAGACATTAGTTATTTTAGCTGCATTAACATGAACCTTCTGCACTACATCAAGACCGCAGGCTTTACCTGTAACATTGAATTCTGTGCTTTTAAAATGAGTTTGAACTAAAGAAGAATTATATGAATCCCAGATTGGAGAAACTTCTATACTTGTTCCGTCACTCAGCTTAATTGACACACTGTTACTTAGTGTAGGAGTTTTATATGATTCCACTGTAACCATGTCAGGATCTACTGCCTCAACAGGTTCAACTCCTGCAGGCACAACAACACAATCAAATTCTTTCTTCTTTATGGAACTACCCGATCCCATAGTTGCAGTAATCGTTACCTGACCTGTTTTCTTTGCACTTACAGCACCTGTTGAACTGTTAATACTTACAATTGTGCTATCCGAGGAACTCCAGGTGATTCCATCATAAACAGAACAGTTCTTAACTGTACAATTAGCAGCTCCTGAATATTTAACATCAACAACTAATTCAAACTTGCTATTATCCCCAACATGAAGAAGTGGATTACCTATCGGAGTTATATTTATAACATTAGATGGAGTCATTTCCATCTTCTGAATAACCGGTTTGTTTTGCTTATCCTTATAATTATTTTCTGCTATAGCCACATCTGTCGAAGAAAAGGAACCCGCAGTACAGCACCAGTCAGCCTTCCAGCCTGATGAAGTATATATCTCATCATTATCCGGATTAAAGGTTGCTATTCCGCAATAGGTATAATTAGGATTAATAAGAGTTGTATAATGTCCAGTCTCATAAGAAGTATTTTTATCAACCCAATATTTCTTTTCACCATACCATTGTTCAAGATCCGAGCTGTGATCATTTGACCAAGCCAAGTTCTCTGCTGAAGATACCATGCTTGATCCAAGAAAATGTGACAGCACGGTGTTGCATGCATAAGAATTAGGTCTGACATGTGCAAGTCGTACAGCACCTTCAGCCGAACGTATAGTAGCTGCCTTTGTACAACTTACCCCCAGCTGTATAGGCTTATAATCCGAAGGCTTTAAATATTCAGAAGTCTTATTCGGATTCGGTACATTTCCTGCATAACAAGCTTCATGTCTTATTTCATTTATTCTTTCAATAATATCCTGCTGGGCAGAAGTATAATCATATCCTTCTACCCCTATTATAATCTTTCCTGAAGATGCTGAAGTTTCTATGTTATCTCTTATCTCAACATCTTCAGCATAAACACTATTTACTCCATATGTCGCACCGGTAAAGCCTGCAACCATTGATAAAACCACAGTTGATATTTTTATAACACTTAAAAATTTAACTTTTCTCATGCCCTTCTCCTATTATCACTGTTTTATTTTTTATACTTTGCCTTCTTTGGTGCCCCTGCCTTCTTTATCCACTTTTTATAATTCTTCACTTTTGATTTAGGACATTTGAAACTAACTTTTTTATAAACGCCCTTAAATGCTTTTGAACCAATCGTATTCTTCTTCAGTTTCGTTGTTTTGATCGTTACCTTCTTCAGCTTCTTACAGCCGTAGAATGCCTTTTTGCCTATCTTTGAAACAGCCTTCGGAATAACTATACTCTTGAGACTTGTACACTTATAAAATGCACTATCCCCGATAGTTTTTACATTTACCCCTATGGTAATCTTTGTAAGTTTGCTGCAACCCTTAAATGCATTCTTTGCTATGATAGTAACCGGATATTTCTTTCCGCTTATTATCACGTAATCAGGTACTTTTGCCGAAGTAATCTTCTTATTATCCGGGCCTGCATACGATAATGTATTATCTGCCAGAACTACATAAGATGCTCCACTTGCAGATACCTTTGTACCCGGTGATGGTTTAGCATTTGTATCACTCCTATCCGGCGATGCAGTAGGTGCAGCGCTCGGAGATGGTGACTGTGATGGCTTCTTGCCCTGTCCATTATCTGTAGGTGTTGGTGTCGCTACAGCAGGTGCCTTGGTAGGACTAGGTGCTGCCGTTGGATTATTAGTAACCTTAACCGGGAGATAAATATAGGTACAAACATCTTTTCCGTCTTCCTGATACAGTTTTACAGCCAGCTTTTTATATTCCACATCTTTATCAGAAACTCTGGATGATGAAGGAACCTCTGATTCCTTTACACTGCTGACTCCCACAACATCATCAGGCTTCATTTCATATTTTATATTTCCACCTTCACAAGGTATCTCTATGACAGTTCCGGATACTACATTCTTTAAAGCTTCATCTGTCATTTCACTTGTCAGTTCCACATCAAGAGGAGCTGCCAGACCGGAAACTGCATCCTTAGCCATTTTTCTGACGGTGATTATAACGTCTTCTTCAGATTCATTTTTAACGATACTTTCATCACACAGAACAAGCAGCTTATATTCACCGGCAACCAGATTCTTAAGTTCTTCACTCTCTAAAGTTTCACCGCTGCTTCCCGTTGAAATAAGCATTATTTCAGCTGTTGATTCATTAAGGTTAATATCTGTAGAGGAATTGTCATTATACTCTGTATGAACAACCATTCCTTTATAGTCAAATCCCTGTCCTTCAACATACTCTAAAACTTCCGGATCACTATAATATCTGGTAACAACCTTTTTCTCTATAACATTTACGGAAAATGTATCCGTTTTATTTTCAAGTGTTACTGTGATCACCTGAGAGCCGACTTTACTGCTGTCATAACCGCTGATCATATCCTCGGTTATATCCAGTACTTCTTCTGTTGAATCATCATAATATACATGAACCTTTGCACCCGTAAGATCAAGCTTGTTGCCCTGAACATACTGGCACTTATCAGGTAATTCTTCTACGGAAATACTGCTGACAAATTTTTCTTTTACAGTAATACTGGTTCCTACTCTTACAGTATTAGACTGGGTTCCGCCGGAATATTTCTCACTGTAGAATATTACTACTGCCTGAGTTCCTGCTTTGTCCTTTGAATAACCATCTATTCTGGCACTGCCTTCCTCAATCAGACTGCTTAGTGTGGCTGTCTTGGAATCACCATCATTGTAAGAAATAGTTACCTGAACTCCTTCAAGATTCAGTTCGGTTGATACCTTCTGAAGTGGTATCTCCGAAACCTGTAACTTAGTGGCAAGCTTAGGAAGAACATTTACCGTAAAGCTTCCCTCTATTCCGTCCTGCTTTACTGTTATTTCCTGCTCACCTACTTTATTTGCATTATATCCTTCAATTGTATATTTTATCTCTGACTCATTAGGGTTAACTCTTTTTCCGTCATCATATACTGTAACAACTTCAAGTCCGTCTCTTACAAGACTTTGTCCCTCTATATATTCAGTCTTATCCGGCGGTGTAATATCCAGTTCTTTAGGGAGATAGAGAATAAGTCCCATCTCTGCAGTTACTGTTGATTTTCCGTAAGAATAAGAGAATACAACTGTCTGACTGCTCTCCTTGGAAGTCTCATCATATCCTGAAACACTAAGCTTATCGTCATTAATATCAAGGGTTTCCTCGGTATTATCATTGTATCTTGCAATAAGCGTTCCCGATATCTTGCTCCAGTCATAGCTGTCATAGAATACAGTACCGCTTGGATTAGTCTCTTCCGAAGAAACTGTTTTCCATGTTAAGCTTTCAAGCACCTTGGCATTTACAACAACATTTGCAGTTAATTCAGTATCTATATATTTCTTATTTATATAATCATAGAATTTACCTGATATAACATATGATCCACCATCCGGTGCATTATAACCGTTTAGAAAATCATCTGTTTCAGTCCAGGTTACATCCTCATAAGATACATCTCCGTTTGACCAGGACACCTTTGCCTTAGGATAATTCGGTTTCACTCCACTCACAGTAGTGATTTCATCTGTCTCAAGTTCAACACTCAATACAGTTGCCGGATTAACTATCAAGGTAGTTGATACAGGGACTCTTTCGTCTCTTCCTGATTCCATTCTGAAGGCATACTCAGTAACACCTGTCAGTGTGAAACTTCCACCCTCTCTGGTCTTATAGTATTCCTTTGAAGCCTGATCCCATCTTACCTCAAGATCCGGATACATGGTTTCTGCTATCTTTATATAAGCCTTTGGATATTCTGGTTCTACTCCGGAGTCAGTAATAAGAGGATCTACATCTGCATATCCTCTGATATTTGAAACTTCTTTTACATGCACATTCTGCCTTATCTCATAGCCAAATGCATCACCGTATATAACGAAATTATTACTTGTAAATGTTGTATTTAATTCTTTTTCGTCATAGTCTTCCCAGGTAACACGGATATTGATGCTGTTTCCGTTACTTAAATTAACCTTTACATTTTCCGGAAGATCAGGAATGACTCTGTTCTCCACAGTTATATCTTCAGGCTGAACAACCTCACTGACTGATATTCCTTCATCTAATACCATTACATCTTTTTTAGCAGTAAATTGATTACCTATTTTAGCGATTATCTTAGTCTGCCCCGGTGATACAGCAGTTACCTCACCTGTAGCTTCATCAACTGAAACTATAGAACTGTTTTCAGATGACCAGGTCACTCCTTTACTTACAGCAGCACTGAAATCACTATCCAGTGATGTACTGACTACGGCATTAAGTTTATCCTCTTCACCGAGAATAAAGATTCCTTCTCCTGATATACTCAGTTTATTGATCTTTGAATTATCAATTTCCACCAGCTGTGTATACTTTCTGTTTACACCCATTGTAGCCGAAAAATCTCCACTGCCTTTTGTATGCCCGAATTCTCCTGTGATTATCTCAGGATAAGATACAGCCGGATTGGCAAACAGTCCCATACCCACACAGGTTATATCAGGATTGATCATGGTCTGATAATGTCCATAACCTTTTCCCTCAGGATCTTTATCAGCAGTAATATTGTTTATATAATTATCCTTTTCCTCATACCATGCATTTACGGCAGATAATAATGTATTGTCAGAATCCTCAAAATAAGCTATATTCTCCAGCCATACCTTGGATCCGTTTATAGCCTTCATATCGCTCGCTTTATTACCACGTGAATTCGGTCTTGTATGTCCCATCAAAAGACCGGCCTCTGCTGCTCTGATAAGAGCCACACACTCAAGGCCAAGAGAATATTCCACTTCTGTGTAATCAGCCTCAGTAAGCTTTTCAGATAATTGTTCTCCATTATCATCATTAGGTTTGGCAAGTCCCTCCCTGCAGGCTTCTTCTCTGATTTCATTTATTCTGTTAATAGCTGCCTCTATATCCTGTTTTCTTGAAGCACCAGGAACTTCTATCAATACATTTCCTGTTTTGGGCTCCGTAACATCCGTCATTCCCAGCTCAAAAGTAACCGGCTCCGAATCAGCCTTTGCACTTATAGAAAAATCGGGCGCACTAAAAACAGAAATCAACATAACTATTGATACTATTACAGCTATATATCTTTTTGCATGTCGTATTAACACCTGATAATCTCCTCTCATTACTTAAAAAAGCACTATTCATATTTTATCATTAAAACATGAATAGTGCTATGAGATTTTGTTTTCAATCCTCTAAAGATATTGGTCCCGGCCAGTATATGATACCGCCAAATTCGTATACATTTGTGTATCCGATTTCCGCCAGCTTCCTTGCCGCATCCTTACTCCTTCTTCCGCTCCTGCAGTATACCAAAAGCATCTGATCTTTATCCGGAAGTTCAGGAATAGGCTGGTCTTCTATATATTCATTTGGAATAAGCACAGCCCCCGGAATATGCTTATCATAATATTCCGTATCCGTTCTTACATCAACTATTAGATAGCCGGTTTCCTCAGCCATTATCTTTTGTGCTGTTGCAACGGTAATCTGCTTATAACCGTCTACTTCTACATATTCGTATGTACCGGAGCCTTTGCCGTTTTCTGACGCATCACTGCCTGTACTAATATCCGTAGTTTCACTATATGCATCCCCTGCACTGCCTTCCTGAACAAGCTGTGCTTCTTTAGATGCTTCCAGTGCCTCGAAGAAAGGTTCCGGATAATCTGTACCAATAACATTATCCAGTGAAAACTTTGTAAAAGACTCACCGTCTTTATAGACTTCAGCTTCGTGACCATCTGCTACAATCAGGTAATTGTCATTTAAATCCTGATATTTCAGCAATTCCCTGGCCGAAAAACCATTTCCGCTTGCATCACGTATCTCCAGAGCTTCAAATACTTCTTGATAGTCAGCGTCCTCAGCCTTGCTAATCTTCTTAATAAACTTGTCTCCCGAGTAACCCTCTTCTCCACCATTGTATATGTTTACATCAGCAGTCAGTTTCTTGAAATGTCCATCCTCTATTTTAGGGAGTTCAACCCCATTATCCAGCATCAGAGGTCTGGTATGAACCTCTCCCTCATTATATACTTCGACATAGTTATCCTTCAGGTTCATCACATAGAACTGACAGTTTTCCTCAGCTGAGACATCCATCCAGTCATCTATTTCCTCTGTTGCAGCCTGCCCGCCATCAACGGGATCGACTCCGGAATTATTCCCATTATTCTGCACATCAGCAGTCTTTCCACAACCGGTAAATGCCGCCACCGTTATGATCATCAATGCAAATAATAAATGCTTTCTCATCTAATTATCCTCAATCGTTTATGCTTTTTATTTTGCACCTATTTTAACTTAAAATGCTTTATTTTACCATCCAAAGTCTTCCAGCCAGCGGATTAATTTCTGCTCACGTTCCTTACCATCCTCAGGCGTGCTCTTCCCTAATCTCAGCTCTCCACGAATCTCTCCATCCAGCAGATAGATAATTCTTTCACATTTACTTGCTATCCAGCTGTCATGTGTGACCATCAAAATGGTTGCTCCCTCGCGATTTATTCTGAGAAATGCATCCATTACTTCCATGGCTGATGTACGGTTAAGTGCACCTGTTGGTTCATCGGCAAATATGATCTCCGGATTCATTATCATACTTCTGCATATACATGCTCTCTGCAGCTGTCCTCCGGATACTTCTCTTATATTCCTCTCAGCTATATCTCCTATATGAAAATCGTCCAGAAGCTTCTTTGCACGATCATAGTACTCAGCACGACGTTTCTTATCTGCACGAACTGCCGGAAATACAATATTATCAATGATATTCAGATTTGAGATCATATTCATCTGCTGGAACACAAAGCCCATTCTGTTTAACCTAAGCTTCGCTTTATCGTCTTCACTTAAACTTACTATCTCCGTATCACCCAGCCAGGATTGTCCTCCATCTGCCTGGTCCATTCCCGAAACATTATATAAAAGAGTTGACTTTCCTGATCCGGAAGGTCCCATAACCGCTATCATTTCGCCTGACATCACTTCAAAGCTTACGTCATTCAGGATATTATCTTTCTTTATATTTTCAACTCTAAGTAATGAACTCATAAAAAACCTCCTATACTTATCAATATTCAAATTAATTATTCAACTCCTGAATTCAGACATTCCGCTGCACGTATTCTTTTTATCTCAGTAAGACTAACTATAGCAGCTATGCCGGCCGAAATCATTATCAATACAGGTACTATAACAAATGTTTCCAAAGGATTGATCACAAACTGGAAGCCCATAGCACCCATGAGGCCGAGCAGTCCCCCCGCCAGTCTCTGTCCAAGAACTTCACCCATAAGCACACCGATTACAATTCCTAACAGAGTATATAAAGCAAGCTTTTTCAAATAATCCTTTCTAATCTCTGAAGACGAAAGGCCCAGAGCTTTCTTCAGCGAACTATCCTTTCTTTCTCTCCAGATAATCAGACGCATCAGTAAAACTATCACAATCATAATGATAATAGCTGATAAAACCATCGTCAAAACAGAAGCATCATTTATATTTTTGATTGTCTGACCATATATTCCCTGAAGGTAATCAGATATTTCAATAACCTTGACACCTCCATCTACGGATGAAAATTTACTTTGATATTCCTGAGTCCACTGGCTGACTATGCTTTCATCCTTCAGAGAGATGTAGATAATACTCCACATCGGAGGAGTTTTATCGTTACTGTCATCCAGGCAGCCCTTAGCCGTTTTTCCTCCATTAGTTATGTCCGAATATATTCCACATACTGTACATACATATTCCTCTGTATTCCCATCGCCATCATCTTTTAATACAGTGACCGGTTCTCCCACCTTAACTCCCATTTCCTCTGCATTAAGAACAGAAAGTGCGATTTCGTTTTCATTCTCAGGATATTTTCCTTCCTGATAATTCACCGGAAATGTACTGTGATCCCCATTTTCGAGCATCAGACTATAGGTCTCTCCACTTGGAAGTCCTACCTTATAGCCTCTCGTCTTCATTACAGAAAAGCTGTCAACTCTGTCATCCTTCTTAATTGCATCAACTATACTGATGGTTGCATTATTTATATCATCCTTCTGTCTTACATCTATACGTACATGACTGTTTCCGATTCCCATATATGTAACAAATTCCGGATCAGCCATAGTACTCTTCATTCCCATAGGTACGAGGATCATGAATACTGCTGCTGCAGAGATGATAAGTGCAGGTCTCCAGAGATTACTCTTTTTACCTGACCCACCCCTTCCGCATAAAGCAGAAACTGCAGATTCTTTTTCTGTTGTGCGAAGTGTTTTTCTTACAAAAAGAAGAATTATTGCTTCTGCCAGCAGCGCTCCGAGAATCATAAAGATATATACTAAAACTTTATTTTCTGTTTCACCATACATCTCCTTTATTCCTGTAGAAAGCATTCCTGCTGTTACTACCGCCAGAACTATTCCAACGAAGCAGCCGATCATGGATAGAACCAGATATTTTGATATATAGATAAATCTGATATCTTTTTTTGAGATACCCACTGCCTTAAGCATTCCAATCTCACGTCTGTCTTTTTCCAGCTGGGTAAGAATTATATATCTGATACATATTATTGATATAAACAAAACTACAAAGCTTACTAACAAAATAACCAGTATCATTATTCCGTCTGACAGTGCATTCATTGTTTTAATCAGCGGATAAGTAATTGTCGGACCATTTTCAGGAAGACCTGCATCTTTATATTCAGTGGCAAATTTATTTACATCACTGCCTTCTTTAAGTCTGAACTCTATCAGATATTCTTCACTTCCAAGCACTTTAAGTCTTACATAATCCCTCTCACTAACAAGGAATCTCTTTGAGGAAGCCATCATGGAATTCATTTGCGAGTCCCGTAAGAATCCTGCCACGGTCAGTTCCTCTGTTCCAATCTTCATCTTTTCGCCCTGCTCTATTTCATATTCATCCTTATAAGCTACGGGAACGTAAACCTCTCCGGGACTCGCCTGAATAACATTATTATTACTATCTACCAGATAATCAAAGCATTCACCCTGTAAGCACAGGCCGTTATCCTGCATATTGGCTTCAAAGGACTTATCACCTATAGAAAGACTGCTGTTCTGCAGATTAAGAAATCTGCATATCTGCTTCTTTTCTACATCATTTCTCGAATCTACGAATGTATTAAACTTCTCTTCATCCAGTTCACCGGTGTGCATCTGCAGGAAATGAGGTGTTTCGGCTTTAGTCATAAGGGTGTCAATGGATGCAGCCAGACTGGCAAAGAGATATATAGCCAGACCAAGCAGCATTGCTGTTACCGCCATGAATATACATGTAGATATTGTAATCAGCTTATTCGATTTAAAATCATTCATCATTAATCGTTTATTCATTCTTTTCACCGCTTTCCAAGTCTCTCACTGATTTGAATCTTGAGAGAAGAATGGCCATTACTGCCAGCAGAACACCGGATACCATGATCACAACTGCTGCTCCACGGCCTACGCCTACATGCCATGCTTCAGCTATCTTATCTGCCAGTAAACCTGCTCCGGCATATGCAACCACATATCCCAGCTGTGACAGAAAGCTTATCAATCCCCAGGCTCTTCCCTGCTTATCAGCATCTATATTTGTTCTTGCCAGATAATCCAGACAGTTGTTTGCAAATGGAAGCATAAAGAAGAACAGGAATCCAAAACAGCATATAACATATATATTTTCCTTTATTCCGAAACCAACCATCGCAAGTCCACACATTGTCAAAGCGATACTCAGTATCCTTGTAAAATTCTTCTTTATTCCGATTATTCCTATAAATATACTTGATACAAGCATTCCGCTTGCACATACAGTCTCGGCTATTCCCAAGACTTTACTTGTCTGAAAATCAAGTATCATAGGTTCAACAAGTATCTCGATAGCTCCCATAAAACAAGTTATCACTGATGAAACCATAATTACAACAAAGATACCTTTCTTTTTCGTTATGGCCTTCCATCCATCCTTAAAGCTTTCCATAAAGGATTCAGCAGTTTTGGACTGTTTTACGATACGGCTGTTTCTAACTACTGCAGTACATACTACTGTCAGAATAAAAGTACATATATCGATGATGAGAAGCATTTTTACATCGCTTACGGTAAGAAGGAAACCTGCGATCATATGTGATATCAGATATCTTGCACTTCCTGCAAGACTCATCATACCGCTTGCCTTGGAGTATTCATCCTTAGTCAGCATATCAGTAACAACTGCTCTGTATGATGGTTCAAGAAGTGACGAGAAAACTGCACTTATAAATACACCAATACATATCTGATATAGTCCTGCTTTACCCGTAAACATACAGATAAGTATGTATACAAGCCCCAGTCCCGACATACCGTCACCTAACATCATCATAAGGCATCTGTCATATCTGTCAGCAAGGACACCTGCTATCGGACTCAGCAGAAGCACGGGAAGGAATGATAGAAGTGCCACAAGAGCCATACTGGCTGCACTTCCTGTTTTCTGAAATATATATACGCTGAGTCCGAAGCTTGTGAGACCTCCACCAATCGATGATATGAATTCACCACTCCATAAAAGTAGAAATTTTTTATAATTTGATTTGTTTTCCATATGCTACCTTCCTTAGTTGTTTTATTATCTACCGACAAGTTGTCGGTCAGTGGTTATAATATATGGGGTCTTATGAAGACCCCTTTAAGTCCCATCACGTAGGTTAATTTTATTTTTGCATTTGATTCATGAATATTTTCATGATCGGTTCCAGCAGACTGTTTTCCTTTGCTCCCAGAAGCCTTTCGGTATGACAGATAAATGCTCTTCCTTTTTTCTCGATCTCCTGAGGACTCAGATCTGAAAATTCATCAAAGGCTACACTGGAGTAGACCATGATCATCTCTGCAGCTTCTGCCGGGTACTTTGAATCAAATAATCCTGATTCATTTCCCTCTTCTATTAATCCTGCTATTATTGGTACTACACCACTTAACAGGTGTTCCTGCATCTTCTGATGAAGAAGTGCATTCTGTGGTTTATGTATCTGTTCAAATACCTCTTCTTCTACTTCACCACTAATATTCAGCGCCAGTATCATTCCTGTAAGTCGTTCCTGCAAAGGAACTTCTTTATTTGATACAATGATCTTTGCCCGTGCAATTCCGGTGCTGGTCATTCTTTCAACAATTGCATCAAGTATTTCTTCCTTTGATTTAAAATGGTGATACAGTGTTCCCCGGGCTATTCCGATTCTTTTGATTATGTCGTTTGTGCTTGCATTATCAAATCCTTTTTCTGCAAACAGCTGTTCGGCTACATCCAGTATCTCATTCTTTCTTTCTTCTGCAGATTTAACTACTCTCATAATTAAATGTCCATTCACGATATATATTTATCTTTACCGACAGGTTGTCGGTTAACTATTTTATATCATACCAATCCCATAACTGTCAACAAAAATCTGAAAAAAATCTTGACACAAAAATATGAAAAAATCTTAATACATTTATAAAATAAAAAAGAGGACAGGATATCCTGTCCTCCGAATAATCTTTTAAATCTTAAAGATTCTTGATGTACTTATAGATACCATCAGCGTTAAGTCCATACTTCTCAAGAAGCTGTACAGCAGGACCTGACTCACCAAATGTATCTCTGATACCTATACGGTCAACCTTAACAGGACAAACCCCTGCAAGTGTCTCACATACTGCACTTCCGAGACCACCAATGATTGAGTGCTCCTCAACTGTTACGATACGGCCAGTCTCATTTGCAGCCTTGATGATGAGTTCTTCATCAAGTGGCTTAATTGTATGGATGTTGATAACTCTTGCATCAATACCATCAGCTGCAAGCTTCTCAGCTGCTGCAAGGGATTCTGCAACCATAAGACCTGTAGCTACGATTGTAAGATCCTTACCATCTCTGAGAGTAACACCCTTACCAAGTTCAAACTTGTAATCAGCGTTATCATTTATGACAGGTGCTGCAAGACGTCCAAAACGGAGATATACAGGACCCTCATGAAGATATGCAGCTCTAACTGCAGCCTTTGCCTCAACATCATCACTAGGGTTAATAATTAC
The DNA here is from genome assembly GCA_017519155.1 of Eubacterium sp. Lineage (GTDB taxonomy): Bacteria > Bacillota > Clostridia > Lachnospirales > Lachnospiraceae > Eubacterium_Q. The sequence continues at coordinate 30,305 of JAFWSY010000083.1, read as the reverse complement.
CATGCCAGGGATAGTTCTCATAAGAGCGATATCCTCGTTACACTGATGAGAAGCTCCGTCCTCACCAACTGAAATTCCGGCATGTGTAGCACCAATCTTTACATTGAGGTGCGGATAACCGATTGAATTACGAACCTGCTCGAAAGCACGTCCTGCTGCGAACATAGCAAATGAACTTGCAAATGGTACGAAACCACAGGTTGAAAGACCGGCAGCGATACCCATCATGTTACACTCAGCAATACCACAGTCGATATGTCTGTCAGGATATTCCTTCTTGAAAATACCTGTCTGTGTTGCTGCAGCAAGATCGGCATCAAGTACAACTAAGTTATCATATTCAGCAGCTATTTCTTTAAGAGCATTACCATAGCTTACTCTTGTAGCAATCTTTACATCTGACATAACTCTTCTGCCTCCTTTCTGAGTTCTTCCATAGCCTGATTGTATTCCTCTTCACTTGGAGCCTTACCATGCCATCCGACCTGGTTCTCCATAAATGAAACGCCCTTACCCTTTGTAGTATGAGCTACGATCACGCTTGGCATTCCCTTTGCTGCCTTAGCTGCATCAACTGCAGCAGCGATTGCAGCGAAGTCATGTCCGTCAACATTCTGAACATGGAAGTTGAAGGCTTCAAACTTCTTGTCGATAGGATATGGTGAACATACCTGATCGATAGGACCATCTATCTGAAGGTTATTGTTATCTACGAATACAATGAGGTTGTCAAGCTTTCTGAAGCCTGCGAACATAGCAGCTTCCCAGATCTGACCTTCCTCGATCTCACCGTCACCAAGGAGTGCAAATACGTTATAATCTGCGCCCTTAAGCTTTCCTGCGAGTGCCATACCAACTGCACATGAAAGTCCCTGTCCCAGTGATCCTGATGACATATCAACTCCTGGAATATGCTTCATATCAGGATGTCCCTGAAGATATGAACCAACGTGTCTCAGAGTTGCGAGATCCTCAACCGGGAAATATCCCCTGTTGGCAAGTGTTGAATAAAGTCCCGGTGCAACATGTCCCTTTGAAAGAACAAAACGATCTCTGTCTTCCTTCTTAGGATCTGCCGGATCAATATTCATTTCCTGAAAATAGAGATAAGTAAATATCTCTGTAGCTGAGAGTGATCCTCCCGGATGTCCTGACTTAGCGTTAAATGTAGCTGTCAGGATGCCCTGCCTGATTTTATTGGCAGTAATAGCAAGTTCCTTAATTTCCATTAAACTATTCCTCTCTTTACATATTTTATAGTCCGCCCTCACAGACGAGACTGAACTAGCTTTTATAATAACTTAAATAGGTCGATGTTTCAATCTTTAATTAAGCCCGGCCAGCATTTTCTTGCAATCAGTAAAGTAAGTCATATTTACTACTCTTGCAGAGTTCTTATTTATAGCCAGAACAAATGCATCATTGTTCTTCGTATTATAGTAAAAATATGTATCTGAATTGCCCCCGATAAGGTCATTTGCAAGTACCATGCAGTCTTCATACTGGTAGGTCATGTTATTAACAGCTGTCTTCTCAGGATCATTTATACCAACACCGAAGAAACGATATTTTCTGCTGTTGGAATTAATACCTGTCTGTTCATCATCAAGATATACCACATGAAGTTCTTTTCCCGATCTGACCTTAACGGTTCCTTTAGCATAATGAGGAATGGATTTGAGTCTTGCATCATTATCTTCAAATTTGATTCTCATATCTTTAGCGATCTCATCTTCGCTCTTGGTAAGTTCGGCAGTGATGTCCTTGCCGCCGGTACCTGTCAGGTAATTTACGCCTCTGTAGATAAAGAATACGACCACCAATAACAGTACTATACCTATGATCTTGTAGATCAAAGATCTTTTCTCGGCACCTGATGCAGCGCCTATACCGCCTTCATTCATAAGCGGAGGAGCTGTATATGCTGGAAGATCATTTATCTTATCTATGTCGACAGTTCCATCACCAAGACCACCCCTGTATTTACTTTCAGGATCCTTCGGATCAAAATCATCAACAAATCCACCTGTTGGATTTGTCTGTACATTATCCAGTGAATCACTCTGAAGTCCGTCCTGTAAATTATCATCCGGTCCGTTTTTTAATTGAATACTCATTACTTTTAACCTCTTTATATTTTTTTATTCCTCTGTTGTTTCAGCTTTTCCAAGTTCAAACTTCATCACAACAGGATTATGATCTGTATACTTAAATGCTTTATCAATGTTCTGAACATACTTGCAGGTCACGTTATCAGATACGATGAAACCATCCAGAATAACCGTGAAACTCTTGCCCGGTACATATGGCTCATTTGTATATCTTGTGGTAGGAATCATACCCTCTGCATAGTCCGTACACTTAGTGAAACCATCAGGTATTATATCATCCGGAAATGGCTCGCACCAGGTATAAGTCTTATCTGTACCCGGATTAAAATATTCCTTGGAATCTACAGTAAAGTCATGATTGAAATCTCCGCCACAGATGACGTAGTTACCCTTATCATACTCTGCCTTCATATCAGCAAACAGCATCTCAAGTTGTGCATTCCCCTGTGCAGCATCAGTTCCGTATGCAGAAAGATGCTGATCGATAAGTATCAGTTCTTTTCCGTCCTCTACAGGAATTCTTGAGATACTGTAGCAGCGGTCTAGATCCAGCACCTTCTTAAAGCCTGTGGCTATAGGAAGACTTCTTCTGAGAGAAGAAGTAATATCGAAGCGGCTCTGTGTAAGAAGTCCTGACTTAGATGCACCATGAGGCTCTGTAATAGGATACATCAGATATGCAGAATTATAATTCTGTGCAAATACATTATCATAGGTGCCTGCTGCTGCAAACTTCTCGTTTATTATATTTCTTTCCTCAACCTGATGACTTCTGGTGGATCCGATATCTACCTCCTGGAAAAGTACAAAATCAGGATTGTAGGAAAGTGCTGTATCAGTAGTATTATTTATACAATTAATAACACTGTCCTTTGATCTGGCGCGGCTCTCCTTACCTTCATCCATGAAAAATGTAAAGTCATCTGTATATGCACCAAATCCCAGATTGTAGGATACTATCGTATACTCCTCTCCCACCTTTGCCTTCTCAGTGGAACTGCCTTCAGGCGAAAGAGCAAGATTATCCTCAATTCTTGAATACGACAGGAATACATATGCCACATAACCGCCTGCCACAAGTATTACAATAAGGATTATCCAGAGGGGAATTTTCCACCATCTGAACTTTTTCTTTTTTGTTTTCTCTTTATCTGACATGATCGTTCTCCTTTTATTATTTAAGAAAGACTGCCTTCTATTTTTTGACACTTATGTCATTGTACCTCATTTACTACCAATTACTCAACCGATTTAAGTGATTCTGCCATATTTATTTTTTCCAGCTTAAGTTCCATGACCGCATTTACGATTATAGTAAAGATAAATGTAAGCACCACGCTGATTATATAAGTTGCAGGAAGTATCCTGGTCTTAAATGCTACCATATCAACGATCAGCTGACTCATTATATATCTGTGTAGAAGTATACCCAACAGAATACCTACTGCCACTCCGAAGGCCGTAAGCGCAAAGTTCTCTCTGAAAACATATGAAGAGGTTTCTCTTCTGAAGAAGCCCAGAACCTTAATAGTCGCGATCTCCCTCAGCCTTTCCGTTATGTTGATATTTGTAAGATTATAGAGGACTACAAATGCAAGCCCTGCCGCGGAGCATATTACGACCAGCACGATGTAATCCAGACGGCTCATCATCTTCGACATACGCTCCTTGAATTCTTCATACAGAGTAACTCCTGTTACATTTTCATTCTTTGCAATAGCCGCCTGTGCCTTATATATATCCAAATCATCATGGAAGTTCAGAAATGCCGAATTCATATCCAGTGTCTCTCCCAATTCCTTCTCCATGGTTTCCTTAGAGATAAAAGCATAGTTAAAAACATGATTCTCGAAGACACCGGCAACCTTTACATGAACCTCTTTCATATCCTCATTTCTGAAGACTATTTCATCCCCGAGGCCGGCATCATATCGCTCCGAAAGAGCCTCACAGAGATATACTTCACCAGGTCCGGGATATCCCAGTTCCTTTCCATCCTTTGTATGAAGCTTCATATATCTTTCCAGTCCCGCATTTTCATTTAGCGAGATAAGTGTGGTTTCCTTTACGTAGTCACCGGAAAGCATATCCCAGGACGCCTGATACATCAGCAGACTGTCCTTACAGTTTTCTTCAATAACCTCAGTCAGATCTTCAGGAATATTATCACCTTCAACATCCTTTATACTGATGGATGCATCTGCTATAAGTATTTCTCCATACTGAACCTCAGCAAAATCTCCAACAGAATCTTTTATACCGAAGCCTGCCACCAGAAGCGCCGTGCAGCCCCCGATTCCTATGATCATCATGAAGAAACGTCTCTTATATCTGAACAGATTTCTTATGGATATCTTATGAAGGAACTTGAGATGGTTCCAGATAAAAGGCATGTATTCCAGAAATACTCTCTTACCTGCTTTAGGAGCCTTCGGTCTCATAAGACTGGCAGCGGTTTCGCCCAGCTCATATCTGCAGGACAGCCACGTAGTTCCGAGGGAACACAGCATGGCAGCAGCCAAAGAACAAAGTGCGAGCTTCCAATCAAAGATAAACTTCATCGGAAGTGCATGATACATAAGCTGATAGGTGTGCCATATAACTCCCGGAAAAAGGATTATTCCTACCGGATAGCCTATCAGGCATCCCATAGCTGCGGCACTTCCGGAGTAGAACATGTATTTGCTCATCACGGCTCTTTCAGAATATCCCAAAGCCTTCAAAACGCCTATCTGCGTTCTCTGTTCCTCAACCATGCGACTCATGGTGGTTATACATACCAACGCAGCTACCAGAACAAAGAATACCGGAAAGATCTTCGCAACCTGAGCCACTATCTCCGAGTCATTTTCAAAGCATGCATAGCCTATATTTGTATTTCTTTCAAGGAGAAATGTATCCGGCTTTTCTACATCAGCCAGGTCAGCTTTTGCATCCGCTATCTTCTGCTCGGCATCCGCTATCTTCTCGTTGAATTCTTTAACGCCGTCTTCGTACTCTTTCAGACCGTCTTCATATTCCTTTTTGCCATCCTCATATTCCTTCAGACCGTCCTCATACTCTTTTTCTCCATCCTCATATTTCTGTCTGCCATCATAATATTCAGCAAGCCCGCTTTCGTACTCAGACTTTCCGCTTTCATACTCCTTCAGACCCTTCTCATATTTCTTCTTGCCCTTTTCATATTCGGCATAGCCTTTGTCATACTCAGCTTTACCCTTTTCGTACTCGGCCTTACCTTTTTCATACTTAGCTTTTCCGGTTTCAAGTTCTTCTTTTGATTTATCCAGCTTCTCCTGATTGGCAGCTATTTCTTTTTTCCCTGCTTCGAGAGTAGCTCTTGAATCTGTCAGCAGCTTCTTTCCTGCATCAAGCTCCTTCTTTGCCTGAGTAAGTGCCGCCTTCTGATCATCCGGAAGATTATCCCACATAGGTTCCAGCTGCTCCATCTGGGCATTATACTCTGCTTCCTTTTCGGCAAATGCCTTCTCCTGTTTAACCAGCTCATCCTCGCTTGCTTCCAGAGTTGCCTTTGCTGTATCTATGGCAGCCTGACCTGCAGTAATTTTCAGTTCACCTGCAGTTATCTCTTTTTTCGCTTTATCCAGTTCTGACTTTGCGTCGTCAAGTTTCTTCTTTCCTTTGCTCAGCTCCTTAAGCGCCTTATCCAGTTCTGTCTTGGCCTTATCAAGTTCTGACTTACCATCATCCAGTTCTATCTTGGCATCAGAGAGCTTAACGGAAGCATCATTTAATTTATTCTTGGAATCATCCAGAGTTTCTCTTGCATCCAGAAGTTCCTCGTCAGCATCCTCCAGCTTCTTCTTACCGTCGTCCAGTTCTTCCTTTGCATCACGAAGTTCTTTCTCTCCGTCTGCCTTCTTATCCTTCAGTTCCTGCTCAGCATCGGCTATCTTCTCCTCAGCTTCAGCGATAAGACGATCATATCTCTTATCAGCCTGAGCTTCAGCGAGAGCTTTCCACTCGTCCTTTCGCTCCTTCATATAATCCTTATACTGTTTTGAATAAAGCTCATAATCCTGATCCAGCTTTACAAAAATCTCAGTATATATATCGGAGTCAAATGCGATCTTCGGAACATACACAAATCCATTTATTGTTCCTGTTCCTATAGATGTAGTACCTCTCTCAAAATTTATGTAATAAGATGAATCAACCCATCCAACAACCTTTACCTTTTTATGTTTGAACAGATCCAGAGTATCCTCATCATTTGTATCCAGAATCTCTATCTCTTCACCCAGCTCCGGCTTATCATCTATGGCCGAATCCAACACACATTCGTCCTCACCATTTGGAAGCCTGCCCTTAACAATCTGCAGCTTGTTTATATCTTCCGTAAGAGAATGAAACTTGAAAACATATTCTGAATCACCGTGATAGCTGCAGATAACATCCGCTGAATAAGCGCCCTCAGCATATCTCACATCTCCATGATTCTTAAAAGCATCAACATCCTCTTCTTCCCAGCCAAGGGTAGACACCAGACGATAATCAAACAGCTGATTATCCTTATAATACACATCTACTGTATGAACCATCGCCGGAGTAGTTACTCTTACACCCGAAAAAAAGCCGACTCCCAGGGCTATAATTGCGAAAATAGCAAAGAACCGGCCAAATGTATGCTTTATCTCCCGGTATGTAGTTTTCCTGAGTTTTTTGTTCATTAATTACCACTCTATCTCAGATATATCCACTGGATTATCGTTCATCTTTATACTAGATATACTTCCACTCTTGACCTTAATAACTCTGTCTGCCATGGCGGTAATCGCCTGATTATGTGTTATAACAATAACCGTCATTCCATTTATTCTGCAGGTATCCTGCAGAAGCTTCAGAACAGATTTACCAGTGTTATAATCCAGCGCACCGGTTGGCTCATCGCATAAAAGCAGCTTCGGATTCTTTGCCAGAGCTCTTGCTATGGCAACCCTCTGCTGTTCTCCACCTGACAGCTGTGCAGGGAAGTTCTTCATTCTTTCCTCCAGCCCCACTTCAGTAAGAACTGTAGCGGCATCTATAGGATCCTTCGTAAGCTCCGATGCAAGCTCCACATTTTCCAGCGCCGTCAGATTCTGCACAAGGTTATAAAACTGAAAAACAAAGCCGACATCGTACCGCCTGTATGCTGTCAGCTCCTTCTTCTTATATTTTGATATATCATTACCGTCTATGATAACCTGACCGGAGGTCATTGTATCCATTCCACCTAGGATGTTGAGAATCGTCGTCTTACCGGCGCCGGATGCACCGACAATAACGCAGAATTCTCCTTTTTCAATCTCAAAATTAACATCTCTCAGGGCGTGTATCTCAACCTCACCGGTCTTATATACCTTCTTTACATTTTTAAATTCAACATATGCACTCATGTGATTATCCTCACGTTTTCCCAAAAAAGATGACAGATTTTCATCTGATATATAATTGTCACCTTTTTATTTAAACCGATTTATTATGACATGGCTCAGTTCTTCTGCCAGTATTTTATGAGCCTCAGGGGTGAGATGAAGTGAATCTTCCTCTGAAGGGGTGATAAACTCTGCTGCATTAAAGAATATGCATCCCTTTTCATCAGCCACCTGCTTATAATACTTCGGAAACTGCTTCGATCTTTCTATAGCCCCCTCATTAAAGGAGCCGTAAAATGGAGAGTTCTTGATTCCCGGTCCGATCTCCGGAGGTGATACAAGTATTATCTCAGGAATATAACCCTGCTTTTCTGCTGTAAACTCTTTTATGACGTCCACCAGCTTACCTGCACCCTCTGCTATTTCCGACGGAGTAAGATTAAAAACCGTTTTCAGATCATTACTTCCCAGCATCATAACAACTATATCCACCGGCTTATGGGAATTAAGACAGGGCTTCAGATAATCGAGTCCGTTTTTCCAGCCCTCTATGGGATCATCGAAGATGGTTGTTCTTCCGTTGCAGCCCTCTTCAATAACTGTATATTCCTCTCCCAAAAGAGTCTGAAGTCTTCCGGGATATCTGATATCTCTTGGATATCTCATGCCCGTCATGGGACTATATCCGTATGTATTTGAATCTCCGTAGCACAGTACATTTTTTGCCATAGCATAACCTCACAGCATGTTATTTCATCAGGGTTTTCCACAACTGTTTCCTTTGAGTATCAGTAATGGACTTTCCATCAAAGGATATATCCTTTATATCATATTTTCCGGTTTTTGTATTCTTTTCAAATGTCATATCAACATGTATTCCATTAGGATTGTTGAAATTATCTGTATTGATGTTTACATCCTTGGGACCTGTACCGGACATAACGATCTCAGCATTACCGCCCTCTGACGAAGCTTTTATCTCCTCGATACCTTTATTCTCAAGATTCTTTATGGCAAAACCAACCAGCTTTCCGCTCTCATCTTCCTGCTCCAGAAGAGCCACAGCTTCATGTCTGGTATACTCGTCCTCCGTATAGATAACAGTCTTTCCATATTTAGTCACCGCCTGACCTGCCGTAATCCCTACCATAACCCATGCAAAAAGGGCAAGGAGTGTGCAGACTATTCCGAAGCCCAGACGGCCGTTAATTACCTTGCTTCTGTATATCGGATAAAACATTCCCAGAAATATAGCGAATAAAATAAGTCCTACTTTCCTTTCCTCCAGCACAAATGCCAGTATGGAATCAGCCACCAGGATAATACTCAGGATCATCAAAGCAAGGGAGACATTTTCCATGTTATAGATGATGTCATAGGGTGCAACTCTCGAAGCCAAGAACAAAGTAAAAATGAAAAATGCAAAGGCCAGATACATAATGATTCCGGTGAAAAGAAGCAATTTTGAATTCTGCTCCTTTTTCTCATGGGCCGTTTTAGACAGAGCCTTCTTCATATCTTCTTCAGACATGCGAAATGCGTTCTTCTCTATCTTTTCATCATACTCAGCAATCTTTCCTCCCACATAGGTGGTATTCGTTCCGCTTCTGGAATAATCGTCGCTGATATGCTTTTTATCATCAGAAATAGTCTGGCTGAGAGTTTCATCAACCAACGTATCAAACATATCATTCAGTTCTATATCGTTGGGAGTTTCGTCATATCTCCCCGGCGCTTTTTTAAGTTCCATATACTTTTCCTTTTTTAAAAAACCCGACTGGATGACCAGTCGGATTTATGTGCATTATCTTGTGCCGTTTTTATTCATTTCCTAAGTTAAACTTATCATGGATGGCATTCATAGCTCTCTCAGTATTCTTCTGATCTATAAGAACTGTAACTCTGATCTCTGATGTAGAAATCATTCTTATATTGATATTTGCATCATAAAGAGCTTCGAACATCTTAGCAGCTACGCCTGCATTTGTCTGCATTCCGGCACCTACTATAGAAACCTTTGAAACAGCCTTATCAACATCTATATCCTCGAAGTCCATCTCATCCTCGATGATCTGCTTTGCAAGATCTGCATCATCATCTGTACATGTAAAGGATATATCCTTTTTACCATGACGTCCGATAGACTGAAGTATCATATCTATATTTATATTCTGCTTTGCAAGTGCATTAAAGAGCTTAAATGCAACTCCCGGCTCATCATTAAGACCGATAACTGCAACTCTGGCTGCATCAGCATCTGCGGCAACACCGCTTACTATCATTTTTTCCATCTTACTTCCTCTCCTTACAACGGTTCCTTCATTTGTATTCAGACTTGAACGTACTACAAGTCGTACTCCATATTTCTTTGCAAGCTCCACAGAACGGTTATGAAGTACACCCGCTCCAAGGGTTGCAAGCTCGAGCATTTCATCATAGGTTACCTGATCCAGCTTACGTGCTGCAGGAACCTTTCTCGGGTCGGCAGTATAGACGCCGTCAACGTCTGTATATATCTCACATTTATCAGCGTGAAGTGCTGCCGCTATGGCAACTGCTGTGGTATCAGAACCACCTCTTCCAAGTGTAGTATAGTCATCAAACTTGTTTACGCCCTGGAAACCTGTTACTATAACGATCTTGTGCTGCTCCAGCTCATTTCTGATTCTCTCAGTATCAATTCTCTTGATACGTGCATTACCATACACACTGCTGGTATGCATAGCAACCTGATAGGCATTTAGTGAAACTGCAGGAACTCCCAGAGAAGCCATAGCCATGGACATCAGAGCTACTGACTGCTGTTCACCGGTGGTAAGAATCATATCCATCTCTCTCTTTGGAGGATTTGGATTAATCTCCTTTGCCATGTCGATCAGTACATCTGTGTATTTTCCCATTGCAGAAAGTACTACGACAACATCATTTCCATTTTTGTAATCCTCGATGCATCTGTTGGCAACATTGAATATACGATCTCTGTTACCTACGGAGGTACCTCCGAACTTCTTAACGATCAACATAGATTTTAACTCCTGTTATTTATTTCCCCGTTAACCCCGCAATTAACATTAATCACTAACTCTTATGCGGCTTACGATATCAAAATTAGCGGCAGCTTTTTCAAATTCCAGACCTGTCATTACCTTTGTGATAAATGCGGTCTCGCCCAGTGACTCATCGCCTTCGATAAACTGAACGTCACCAAAGCTGTCCTTAATATCGGCTTCAAGCCCTTTACCCTTTACACGTACAAAGTACGGAGTGGTAAGCGCATCAACGCCTTCAACAGTTCTCTTTTCTTTGCTCCAGAGAACCTTGGCTGTCTCACCTCTTCTCTTTATGCAGTCCACAACATCTGATACAACCGCGCTGGCTGTAGGAAGAGAACCTGCTCCCTTTCCATAGAACATTACTTCACCCAGCATATCACCCTTTACAAGGATGGCATTAAATACATCCTTTACACTGTAAAGAGGATTGTCCGGATATAATACAAAAGGAGCAACCATGGAATAGGTCTTATGATAATCCTTACGGGCAATTCCCAGAAGCTTTATCGTAGCACCTATTTTCTTCATATAATCAAAATCGGTAGTAGTGATCTTAGATATTCCTTCAGTATAGATATCCTCAAAATCTACCTGCTTCTCATAAGCAAGCGAAGTGAGTATAGCTATCTTACGGCAGGCATCATAACCTTCTATATCAGCCTCAGGATTTCTTTCGGCATAGCCCATATCCTGAGCTTCCTTAAGAACAGTATCGAAATCAGCACCTTCAACTTCCATCTTTGTAAGGATGTAGTTTGTGGTACCATTCATGATACCTTCTATCTCCTCTATGTGATCAACTGTCAGACACTCTGACAGAGGACGTATGATAGGTATTCCTCCGCCTACTGACGCCTCAAAGAAGAAATTAACCTTATTAGCTGCAGCAATCTCCAGCAGTTCTGCACCATGTACAGCTACCAGCTCCTTGTTAGAAGAGCAGGCACTCTTTCCTGCTTCAAGTGCTCTCTTAACAAATGTATAGGCAGGCTCTACTCCACCCATGACCTCGACAACAATATCAACCTCTTTATCCTCAATGATCACATTTACATCGTGAACAAGCACCTCTTCCACAGGATCTCCCGGAAAATCTCTTAAATCAAGGACATACTTGACTCTGATATCCTCACCTGCCCGACGTGCGATATGGCTGTTATTGTCGTTTATTATTTTATAAACTCCGGAACCGATCGTTCCGTATCCAAGTATCGCTACATTAATCATTCTGTACTCTCCATTTATAATCCTGTATACATTGATACAGAAAATTATTACAATATTACTCCTGCTGACCGCCTGTTGCAATCCAGGCAAGATATGCATTTATGAATCCGTCTAAATCACCATCCAGAACTCTTCCTGCATCACCCATCTCATAGCTGGTTCTAAGGTCCTTCACCATGGTATATGGCTGAAGCACATAGGAACGTATCTGGCTTCCGAATCCGTTTTCGCCCGTATCCCCTCTGATACCGGACAACTGCTCATCCTGCTTAGCTTTCTCTATAAGATAAAGCTTAGCCTTCAGCATCCTCATCGCCTGATCCTTGTTCTGATGCTGAGAACGTTCGTTCTGGCACTGCACAACAATTCCCGTAGGAAGATGAGTTATTCTTATGGCAGATGAAGTCTTGTTGATATGCTGACCACCTGCGCCACTGGCACGATAGGTATCAATCCTTAGATCTTCATCATTTATCTCTATATCTATACTCTCATCTATAACTGGCATAACATCCACTGAACAAAAAGATGTCTGTCTCTTTCCAGCTGCATTGAATGGTGATATTCTTACAAGTCTGTGTACTCCATGCTCAGACTTAAGATATCCATAAGCATGATATCCTTCGACCTGAAATGTAACTGACTTGATACCGGCTTCATCACCATCCAGCAGATCAAGTACAGTAACCTTGAACTTATGCTTATCAGCCCATCTCTGATACATACGATATAACATACTTACCCAGTCACAGGCTTCAGTACCACCCGCTCCAGCATGTATGGTCACTGTAGCATCATTTGTATCAAATTCGCCTGACAGTAAGGTCTCTATACGGAAAGCTTCAAACTTCTTCTTAAAGTCTGCAAGCATCTCTCCGGTTTCCTGAGTCAGAGCTTCATCATCCTCTTCCTCAGCCATTTCAATCATAGTCTCTATATCATCATATGCAGTCTGCATATCATTGAAGCTCTCAATAGTACCCTTAAGGCCCTTGAGCTCCTTCATGATCTGACCTGACTTCTCTATATCATCCCAGAAGTCCGGCGCATCCATCCCGGCTTCCAGCTCAGCTATTCTTTTCTCCTTGCCGGCGATGTCAAAGTGAATCCCTCACTTCCGCCAGCGGTGCCTTGTACTTTGCGAGCTCCATCTTGTACTCATCAAGTTCAAGCACACGACCACCACCTTTCTTGACCACAGTACACGCCGCCTGCCCATCAAGGCACGCACGTGCCTTAATGGCACTGCGGCTAACTACGGACGAAGTTGCTTCGCAACTTGTCCTAATGCGCATGATTCACTCTGTGAATCATGCTCTGCCGCAACAATTTTTATACTTCTGACCAGAGCCGCATGGGCACGGATCATTTCTTCCAATCTTCTTAGCCTTACGCTTTGTAGGCTCCTTCTTTAATGTCTCATCCTTGTTAGTACCGGTTTCCTTAGCAACCTGCTCTCTCTTAACCTCTTCCCTTGGTTTAAGTCTGACATGGAACATGATACGAGCTGTTTCTTCCTTAATGGAAGCGATCATGTCATTGAACATGTCATATCCGGCAAGCTTGTACTCTACAAGCGGATCCTTATTACCATATCCCTGAAGACCGATACCCTGACGAAGCTGTTCCATATCGTCAATGTTATCCATCCACTTTCTGTCGACAGTCTTAAGTATGATAACACGCTCGATTTCTGCAAGCTGTTCTTCTGATTCGAACTCTTCCTTGCAGCGCTCTTCATACATTTCAAGAGCCTTATCCTGGAGACGCTTTGTAAGAGCGTTTGCATTTCCCTTATTCTTCTCTTCATCTGTAAGCTGTATCTTGCCAAATGGAACAATAGGATCAAGCATAGCACTGAGTTCTCCCATATCCCATTCGCTCGGATCTACTTCACTTGAAGCGATTCTTCCGACATAGCTTCCTACAGTATCTGTTATCATCTCACGAACTGTATCGTGCATGTTCTCGCCATCCAGAACCTTACGTCTCTCAGCATAAATAACTTCACGCTGCTCGTTGTTAACCTGATCGTACTCCAGGAGGTTCTTTCTGATACCGAAGTTGTTGGACTCGATCTTCTTCTGAGCTCTTTCAACGAACTTCGTTATTGTCTTATGCTCTATCTCTTCTCCTTCAGGAATCTTCAGAGTATCATAAATACCCATAACTCTTTCTGAACCGAAGAGTCTCATCAGATCATCCTCAAGTGAAAGATAGAACTTAGATTCACCCGGATCTCCCTGACGTCCTGAACGTCCACGGAGCTGGTTATCTATACGACGGGACTCATGTCTCTCAGTACCAATAACCTTGAGACCACCTGCCGCTTTAACTATCTCTGCTTCCTTATCAACTATAGCCTGAGCCTCTTCCTCTGCAGCTTTAAGATCTTCAGGTGTAGCCTGCTCAAACTTTATATGGTGAGTCCTGAGAATATCAGGAATCATATGCTTTACATTTCCACCAAGAGTGATATCAGTACCACGTCCTGCCATGTTAGTAGCGATGGTAACTGCTCCGGCACGACCTGCCTGAGCAACTATTTCAGCTTCCTGTTCATGATACTTGGCATTCAGGACATTATGCTTAACTCCCTTAGCCTTAAGAAGCTTACTAATTTCCTCTGATGAATCGATATTTACAGTACCTACAAGAACAGGCTGCTGTCTCTCATGTGCCTCAACAACAGAGTCAATGATAGCATTCAGCTTTTCCTTCTTGGTCTTGAAGATAGAATCATCCTGATCTATACGGGCAACAGGTCTGTTTGTAGGAACAACTACAACGTCCATTCCGTATATCTCACGGAACTCCTGCTCCTCTGTCTGGGCAGTACCTGTCATACCTGCCTTCTTTTCATATTTATTGAAGAAGTTCTGGAATGTAATAGTTGCAAGAGTCTTACTCTCACGCTTAACCTTTACATTTTCCTTTGCTTCTATTGCCTGATGGAGACCCTCATTGAAACGACGTCCCGGCATGATACGTCCGGTGAACTCATCAACGATAAGAACCTCATCATCTTTAACCACATAGTCCTGATCCCTGTGCATAAGAGCATGAGCTCTAACAGCCTGGAGCATAGTGTGATGAATTTCGATATTTTCAGGATCTGTTAAGTTATCTATATGGAAAAACTGCTCTATCTCCTTAACACCCTGCTCGGTGAAGACGATGAACTTATCCTTCTCATTTACGAGATAATCTCCATCCTCCTCAATCTCTGTACCCATGATGGCATCCATCTTGCTGATTTCGGTCGATGCAGTACCACGCTGCATACGGCGAGCCAGATAGTCGCACATCTTGTAAATCTCAGTTGATTTTCCGCTCTGTCCGGAAATGATAAGAGGTGTTCTTGCCTCATCTATAAGGATAGAGTCGATCTCGTCGATGATGGCATAGTGGAGACCGCGCTGTACCAGGTTCTCCTTATAAACAGCCATGTTATCACGAAGATAATCGAAACCAAGCTCGTTATTTGTGATATATGTGATATCACAGTTATATGCTTCCTGTCTTTCCTCAGTTGAAAAATCATGCATTATAGCACTTACTGTAAGACCAAGGAATCTATGCACGTTACCCATCCACTCAGCATCACGCTTAGCCAGGTAATCGTTAACTGTTACGATATGTACACCCTTGCCTTCAAGAGCATTCAGGTAAGCAGGCATGGTAGATACAAGAGTTTTACCTTCACCTGTACGCATCTCAGCCAGACGGCCCTGGTGAAGAATGATACCACCCATGATCTGTACAGGGAATGGTTTAAGTCCTATTGCTCTGTATGCAGCTTCTCTTACGGTCGCAAATGCATCCACAAGGATATCATCCAGAGTTTCTCCTTCAGCAAGTCTCTTCTTAAATACCTCAGTACGAGCTCTCAGCTCATCATCTGATAACGCCTGCATCTCCTCATCCAGCGCAAGAATCTTATCTACAAGCGGTTTAATTTTCTTAAGTTCACGGTCACTGTGTGTACCGAATATTTTGTCAGTGAGTGACATTTTATTTCCTCCAAATCTGACCACTGCCTATCGCAGCGGATACTTATCCATTAAAACATCTTCATATAATAACACCTACAGAGTTTTATGGCAAGAAAAATTGAAACCCACTGGTTAATACCAATGGGTTTCATAAAAACCTCGCCGGCTTTACATTAAAATAATTGTACATCTTCTCTTTTATAGTTTTCTGCTTCAAAGTATTGTTTCTGTATAGCTCCCATCATTCCTGCAACTATACTGCTGGGAAATGTAATTATATATCTATTATATGCAGTAACATTGGAATTATACAGTCTTCTTGATGCCTGCAGATGTTCTTCAACATCAACTATACTTCTTTGAAGTGCCACATAATTCTCGCGGGATTTAAGCTCCGGATAATTCTCTACCAATAAGCGGATCTCTGAACTCAGTTTATCCATATCCCTGTTAGCATCTTTTCTTTCCTTCATAGACATTCCCATTCGAATACCAACAAGCTTTGTGAAGGTATCTGCCTCATACTGCTGAAAAGCCTTTACTGAATCCATCATCTTCATAAGCACATCATGTCTTTTAGTAAGTGCAATATCTATTCCTGAAAGTGCCTCTGATATTTTCATATCCGACATCCTGATTCTGTTTGATGTTCCCACATACCATATAACTATGCATAAAGCAATTATTAAAATAACTCCTAATATAACTAACATTTATTTATCCTCCTATTTGATTTATCATATCAATAATGTATTTAATATCATCAACCTCTTTTTGAACTTTTTCTATTTCCCTCGGATAGCTTATACTTTTATTATCTAGCATTGTTCTGTCAAAAGCATCATTAGTTCTTTCATTAAATGCAAAAACAACTCTGTTATAATCAAAGCATATGGCTATATTTTCATATTTTTCTTTTAATACCATAAGTCTTTCCATAAACTGTGGCGTGAGCAGATAAAATGTATCATGCGGGCTCTTGGAAAAAACCTGAAAAGCTTTGTTGAATTTTGCACTTTCCATTTCTACTTTTTCTGAATGCAGCATAGCTTCTTGGGTTTTGTAAGAAAAAGACTCGGAATAAATCCTTGTAGGTCGTATTATTTTATCAGGAAAGTCAAATATTATTATTCTTCCTTTAAATAACGTGGAACTATTATTTCCATTACATGATATATAAACATCTGCCATCTCAAAATCTGTTCCATGATATCTTGCGCGAAGATAATCTTCAGATTTGTACATTGTTCCGTTAGCAAACATACTTAAGTTCATAATCTGTTGTTTGGAAAAACCACCATTCCATACATAGAGTACATTTTCAAAATTGGCATTCAATGTATCCTCAACAAAGACTTCTTTATATAATCTCTTATATCTTCTTTTGATACCTATCAAAAATAAATATCCCGACACCATAAGAAATACAGCAAATATACATAATCCGTCAGATCTAAGAATTGCCATTGATGGAAAGAAAACAATAATGCCCGATCCTATAAGAATCGCTCCAAGATTCGCTCTGGATCTGATAGTATCAAGCTTATCCATCTTCTCATTAAGTCCCGATATGATCATTCTTCCCACCCCCTTTCTTCATACACATATCTATTTATGAAAAAAAGCGAGACATAAACTATAGTTTCCTATAGTTCAAGTCTCGCATAATTACTACATAACCGGAATAAAATCGTGATGACGATTCATGTAACCAACCTTTAAGCTGGAAGCTACTCCCTTGTCTATATTGATGATGATATTATCACTGTTTTATTCCCGTGTCAATAAAAATCCAGCTTGTAGATAAAGCTCATATAAGCCCATCTTGCGGATATGACTCATCTTGTTGCTAAAACAGCAAGAAAACATAGAAGGCCGACGAATATTGAAAATCCTATAATCAGCCATTCAGGCCCGGCATCTTTTCTTGTTTCTGAAACTGTCGCCTGATAATCCTTCTGAATAGTTAGCTTTCTCATATTATCCAGTATGTCTCTTTGTTCAGGAAGAAGTTCATCTGTTTCACCAACATATAAAACGCTGAATATTCCACTTCCTTTATCCAGCTCTTTCTCCTCTATCTCCTTACACATCTCGTTATATCTGTCGATTCTGTCTTCAAGGAAGCGTCTCTCATCATCAAAGGAAATGATATGATTCTTCTGTCTATATGCCATCTGTTCAGGCCCTGAGTTAAGTATCTTCTTCTGCCACAGGCGATTAGCCATATTCCTTATGGCTCCCGGAAGAACATAGAATTCACATACAATAAAAACAGCTAAGTTAAGGACATACATAAATACATAAAATATACTGAACAGTCCTGAAAGACTTCCAAGCAAAGACAGTAGAAGCAATACCAGGTTATAGGCCGCCGGGATAAGCGCTATTATACCTGTTGTAATCATACTATCCTTAGCCTCTTTATCCAGTTGGGCTTTTCTTTTCTTCATATTCTCCTGTTGAGTCATATACTGACCAGCAACAAAATCCATCTGACGTTTCAACTCGTTGAATGAATCAAGGAATCCTCCGTCTCCGGATGTAGTCTGATAAGTACTCCAGTCCGGAGCAGACCATACATCTCTGTTCTCTACATCAGTTTCTTCATTTTTGTTTAACTGATACGCCATACCTTTCCTCGTTTATCTATATCTATGACCACGTGATTAATCTTTCCATAAACTCAAGAGGCAGTCCACGATGCAAGCATCCATGAACTGCCTCCCGATTATTTATCTAACTGTGTATTTTTTTAATATTCAGGTTCTATAAGACCGTAGGTATTTCCCTTTCTCTTATAAACTACATTAACCTCATCGGTCTCTGCATTTCTGAACATATAGAAGCTGTGTCCCAGAAGCTCCATCTGTACACATGCATCCTCAGGATACATAGGCTTAACAGGGAATCTCTTGCTTCTGATGATCTGGATCTCATCATAATCTTCAACATCCTCTTCCTCAAGGAAACGATTCTGGAAGAATGCAGCATCCTGATTCTGATCTATAATCTTCTTCTTATATCTAACAACCTGTCTCTCTATAGTTTCAGCAACCATATCTATTGATACATACATATCGTCACTTACCTGCTCTGCTCTTATGATATGTCCCTTCATAGGGATTGTTACCTCTATCTTCTGTCTCTCCTTTTCAACTGATAGAGTAATATTTGCATTAGCATCTTCTGCGAAGAATTTCTCAAGTCTTCCCAGCTTGTCATATACAGCCTGTTTAAGTCCCTCTGTTAAATCGATATTTTTTCCCGCAATGTTATAATTCATAGTCTCATTCTCCTTCTCGCTAGTTTTACATCATTTTCGGATGAAGCTTAATCGAAAATGGTGTTAAGGAAATTATAACATATAAAGCTTATATGTGCCAAAGTTTTTATTCCTAATTACAGGAGAATTACTTATATATGTAGGGAAAAAAATTGCCATTTTTGAAAAGTTTGTTAGAAATAACGAAATTTATTTTACTTCTTGACACCCATAATCACTTATTATGTATACCCATTTCATGTTGATAATGTTGATAACTTTGTTAATAACCGTAGAATAAAGGGTTCCAAAGGGTGTTTATCAACATCGATTTATGTAATCCTATGTTAATTATTGTCAACCACGTCGTCATTCTATTGTGCAGATTGCACAAAATGTGACATTCTGAGATGATGCAAACAGAAAAATATAAACACCGTGCTAATTTATTAGCAACGGAGTTTATATTTTTCTGTTTATATGAGACGAAGTCTCATCATCGCTGAACAAAGAAGCTCGAAGAGCTTTAAGCATGCGTAGCAGGCTTGTTCAGCGATTGTGCACCATCGATTTCTATTAAGCGTTAAAAAGCGGCCAGCTAAGTGCTGACCGCTTAAAAGGTAATATAATTACTATAACATTAATTTACTGTCCGATAATTCTGCATGCCTTGCAAGGTGTTCTGTAGTTAAACGGTGAAGTCTTGATACCATCTCGTGAATTTGATGCATGAACTACGATTCCATCACCTGCATAAATGGCAACGTGGCCAATCTCATAACCATTCCAGTAGAATAAGAGATCTCCAGGCTGAAGGTCTGAAAGACTAACTTCAACACCACACTCTGCCTGTACATCAGCTGTACGTGGAAGTGAATAACCAAATGCAGCATATACGCTCTGAACGAATCCTGAACAGTCAGCTCCGTCTGTAAGGCTTGTTCCGCCCCAAACATATGGATTACCAACGAACTGAAGTGCGAAGTTTACAAGATCAACTCCTGTAGAACCAGCTGGTGCAGCTGTTTCTGCCTCTGTCTCAGCTTCTGTAGCTTCTTCTGATTCTGAACTCTGAGAATCATCTGTTGATGTTTCATCAGTATTTGTTTCATCTGTGTTTGTCTCATCAGTATTTGTTTCGTCAGTAGCTGTCTCGTCAGTATTTGCCTCATCTGCTGTCTGCTGTGAAGCTTCATCAGCTTCAGGTGTATCTGTCTCAGCGTCAGCAACCTGAGTCTGCTCTGCCTGTGCAGCCTGCTCTGCTTCTTCCTGCTGTGCCTTCTGCTCTGCAAGATATGCAAGCCAAGCTCTATCAGCTTCTTCCTGAGCAATTCTGTCCATTTCTTCCTGCTCTTCTACAGATATAGCAAGTGGGTTATCATACTTAACATTTACATATTCGCTTCTTACAAATCCACGAATATCATCATCAACTGAAACCTCTGTCCAATCACCACTTACGCTATATACATAGTACTCTTCACCTTCCGGAATAAGAGTTACGCAGTCGCTGCTCTCGTTCTTGTCTTCACGAACCTTAAGAGTTGCAGTAGTTACCTTTGCTATTCTTTCGATGCCATTCTCATCGCACCACTTACCTGCATCATCGCCGTAAGCAAGGAATTCATTTGCGATATATCCTTCACATGAACCTGAAGCAATCTTTGTCCATTCCTTACCTATCTCTTTTACAAGACATATACCGCCTCTTGCAAGAGTTCCGACAACCTCTGAATCAGTATTATCCTTTGTTCTGATATTTACATTGTCTTCTGTAATAACAACTGCTCTTCCTTTAAACTGAGGATATAACTTAGCGTCTGTTGCAGATGCGTCGATAAGATCTACTTCTTCCTCTTCTACCTTTTTCTTCTTACTTGTTGTGACATCAGATGCAGATGCAAGTCCGTTTGTAAGCTTAGCTACCGGATCTTCTTCCTTTCCGCTCTTGATGTAATCACCTACACGATTTGAGATTCCCACATTAGATGAGTCATATGATTGTCCTGCCTGTGTCGAAAAAGTAGTTCCGGCACCCGCTATGATCATTCCTGCTGTAAGACCGACAACCCATGCTCTCTTTGTTGGTTTATACATTATGTAACCTCCTATAGTCATTTTAGGCACAATATCTTGTGCTTTGTTACATTTTCTTTACATTTTGGGTCAATTTGTTACAAAACTGTTACAGCAACTATAATACCACCACGAGCATCTCTTGTCAACATAAAGTTGACATAAACTATTATTCTATTGAAAAAATGCCTGATTTATGCTACTCTTTATACTGTTTGTAAGTGTAATTGCATTATAATAGGAAGATACACATTCTATTATATCATAATTGCCTTCGTTTATATAGATTTAAGTGGGATAAAAGTATGTCAAACCATAATTTTTTTAAAACCTTTCTTGCCATTCTGGCATGCAGGCTGACCAGAGCTATTTTGCGTCTGTTACACCGTGGCGGTACTACTCTGCCGGGACGTATGGCTCTTGTTTTCGACAAAAAAATTCTGGAAGTTGTTTCCCAGGGAATGCATATTATAGTAGTAACCGGAACAAATGGTAAAACCACTACCTGCAGTATGCTTCGTAATGCGCTTCAGGAAAGCGGCATTAATCCACTATCTAATATATCCGGAGCAAACCTGCTAACCGGTATAACTGCCGAGTTTGCCGCGCAGGCTACTCTGTTTGGTAAACCCAAGAAAGAGTATGCCATAATAGAATGCGATGAAGCCTCACTAAAAAAAGTGGCTCCTTTAATTAATCCCGAAGTTATCGTCGTTACCAACCTTTTCAGAGATCAGCTCGACAGGTACGGCGAGATAATGCATACATTAAATGAAATAAAAACCGGAATCAGTCTTGTTCCGGATACTATTCTTTGTCTTAATTCTGATTGTTCACTTACCGCGTCTCTTGCGACAAAAGTTCCTAATCCAGTGTATTTTTACGGAATCGGTATAATGAGTGGAAATTCAAACTTTGCCGGTAATCCTACCGACTCGCTTTCCGATGCCAAATACTGTATCCATTGTGGTACTGAGTATAAATATCGCTACCATACCTATGCACATCTGGGTGGTTTCTACTGTCCTAACTGCGGATACACTCGTGTTAAACCGGATTTAGAGGTTACTTCAATAGATAATTACACATCAAAGAGCAGCGATATAACCCTCCGCTTTGGTCGTTATTCCTGCAAAGTTCATATAGGACTGCCTGCTCTTTACAACATATATAATGCCATCGCAGCCATAGGAGCTTTCGAGTGCGCTAATCTGGACCGTCAGAGTATTATTAATTCTCTTGCTACCGTTAACTCCAGTTTCGGTCGAATGGAAGGTTTTATATATAATAATGTGGATGTTCAGATGATACTCGTCAAGAATCCTGCCGGCTGTAACCAGACTCTTGACTATCTTGCCTCTCTTAAGGAGGATTATGTTGTATTGTTTTCTCTTAACGATAAAACCGCTGATGGTCATGATATCTCCTGGATATGGGATGTTGATTACGAAAAGGTAATCAATGATACTTACTGCAAAGGATTGTTCGTATCCGGCACCAGAGGCAAGGATATGAAGGTCCGACTAAAGTATGGAAATGCATACGAGGAGGAAATCAGGCTTATCAGACCTAATGAGGATATTATGTCAGTGGTAACTGAATCCACGCTGCCTGTATTCATACTTCCAAACTATACTGCGATGCTTAGTCTCAGAGCCGAACTCAGCTCTGCTACAGGCAAAAAAGAATTCTGGAAGGATCAGAGCTATGTCGCCAAACGTGCTTAAAATATGCCATTTATATCCGGAAGTTCTTAATCTGTACGGCGACAGAGGTAATATACTCTGCCTTAAGAGACGACTGCAGTGGCGAGGAATCAAATGTTCGGTATCCGAGGTAAAAATAGGCGACACTGACGATTTTACAGATTATGACCTATTCTTTATTGGAGGCGGACAGGATTTTGAACAGGAGGTTCTCCTGTCAGATCTTAATTCCGGTAAGGGAAGTTCCATCAGATCCGCAGTTGAGGACGGAAAAACCTTTCTCTGCATATGCGGTGGTTACCAGATGATGGGGCATTACTACGAAACAAAAGATGGTAAAAGAATGAAATTCCTGGGCGCCGCTGATTTCTATACCGTAGCAAGTGATTATCGAATGATCGGTGACTATGTATTCAGGTGTACTCCCGAATCCGGAGGAAGTGCCATCGTTGGTTTTGAAAACCATAGCGGCAGAACCTATCTTGGCGAAGGAGTTGCTCCTCTCGGAACGGTCTTAGACGGCTATGGTAATAACGGAAGTGATAAAACTGAGGGCGTACGCTACAATAATCTTTACGGAACCTATAGTCATGGTCCCATACTTCCGAAAAATCCCGAATTTGCCGATCATCTTCTTCAGACTACACTTGAAAGAAAATACGGAACCTTCAAGCTGGAACCTCTTGAGGACACAGCCGAAAAGGAAGCTCATAACCATATGATCAACAGGGTACTAAAAGGAGCAACATATACAGACTGATGGATAACGAATCTATAAAAATAAATACACTGCTTTTAGGTACAGATGAAAAAAGTATAGATAAGGCAGCTGAGCTTATAAAAAGCGGCGGTTTGGTCGCATTTCCCACCGAAACTGTATACGGTCTGGGCGGTGATGCACTATCAGCTGATTCTTCAAGAAAAATATATGCCGCAAAGGGAAGACCTTCCGACAATCCGCTTATAGTACATATAGCCGATACCGCTTCAGTCTATGAGCTTGCCGCAGTTGTTCCCGATAAAGCCAAGGATCTCATGGAAGCATTCTGGCCGGGTCCACTGACTATCATTCTTCCCAAAAAGGATATAGTTCCGGATGAAACAACCGGTGGTCTTGACACCGTAGCCATAAGAATGCCTTCACATCCGGCATCACTTGATTTAATCAGAAAAAGCAATACATTTATAGCTGCTCCTTCTGCAAATACCTCCGGCCGTCCTTCACCGACCACTGCACAGCATGTTCAGGAAGACATGACAGGACGTATAGATGCAATAATAGACGGAGGCCCCGTCGGAATAGGAATCGAGTCAACCATAATTGACCTGACCACTGAAATACCGGCTATCCTTCGCCCGGGTTATATCACAAAGTCAATGCTTGAAGCCATCATCGGAACAGTTGAAATAGATAAAGCAATCCTTCAGCCTGATCCGAAGCTTCGACCAAGAGCCCCCGGAATGAAGTATACACACTATGCTCCAAAGGGAAAACTTACCATTGTCGAGGATAAGACACATCCCGGAGAAGTGACCGAAAATGTAATCTCCAGGATTAATTCTCTCATTTCCGAAAGCTCAGACAAAAAGATTGCCGTACTGACTACGGAGGAGCACGTAAAGGATTACAACACCGAGAATATTATTCTCCTCGGAAACACAAAAAATAATATAACTGTCGCATCAAGACTATATGCAGCACTGCGTGAATGTGATACAATAGGAGCTGAGCTAATTTACTCAGAAAGCATCAGCAGAGATGAATTCGGAGGAGCGGTCATGAACCGTCTTCTGAAGGCTGCAGGCCAGAGAGTATTATATGTATGAACGTAAAAAGGGCTTATATTTAGTCAGGAAATCATAAATAATAAGGAGAATCAACATGAAAATAATTATCGGATCAGATCACGGCGGATATCATCTGAAGCTTGAGATAATCGAGCATCTTAAAGGTCGTGGTTTCGAAGTAGTCGATGTAGGCAGTGATTCAGATGAATCCACAGATTATCCTATATATGCAAAAAAGCTTACCGATGCTATAGCAGGAGATATCACAGCAAACAATGTAGACTATGAAACACTTGGTATTCTTGTTTGCGGAACCGGAATCGGTATGTCAATGGCAGCAAACAAGGTTGAGGGAATCAGGGCAGCGCTTTGTCACGATACATTTTCAGCCGAAGCAACCCGTGAGCATAACAACGCAAACGTTCTCTGCATGGGCGCACGAGTAATTGGTCCGGGACTTGCCCTTAAAGTAGTCGATACCTTTATCGATACACCATTTTCCAAAGATGAGCGACATGTGAGAAGAATCTCAATGTATTCTTAATAGCTATATAATAACTCTGAGATATGGGACAAAAAAGATGACAGTTTTTCACCTGATGAAAAACTGTCATCTTTTTTTATTTGCGCGATACAGCTGTCAAGCACGAATCGTGCTTGCACAGATGAGCATATGACAGCTAACGCGTCATCGAGTAGGGTTCCTACTCGATTAAACTGGTTTGTCAGATGTCTGCCAGCATCTGCAGTGCGTTATCTTTAATAACCATCTTATAGTGTTCTTCAAAGTAATACTTTGTTGTATATGTAAATCTGTACGGCTCTGAAAACTCTCTGAGTGTCTCACATAAGAATTCGAATTCTCTTTCGCTGTTCCTGTTATGTGTGACAATGAGAAAATAACTCGTCGGAGATTCCTTCTTGTACAGGGTATTGTCACTTACATAGAAGCCTCTTACCAGCTTTGCGGCATTAATAAACTGCTCCATATCATCGGCCTTATAGATCATATACGGCATAACTTTACCCGTTTTATCATCTGTAGGCTTAGGTATCGGCTCTACTTCCTCTTTTGTATCCAGATCTGTATCAACAGTTTCTATGGCATCCTCGGAAAGACCAAACTTTCCATTCTTTATGGACTTAGCCATATCCATAGCCTGTTTCTTCAGCTTCTCGATATAGCTGAACTGGCCTTCTTCCTCTTCATTCTCAACCTTTGTGATAAGAAAGACGATGCAGTCCTTGTTAACCGGAATAGCCTCGACAACGATTGGCTGTTCGTTCACAACAAAACCAAACTCCTCGCGAGCCTTATTCATCATATATTTAATTAGCTCTTCAGCCTTTTCAGTCTGTCCTGCCAGATCCGCTATGGTGAAATCCTCATCAGGAAGATCCTTGCTCCAGACTGTAAATCTCAACTGATTCTCATTTAATCTTTCTATCTTCATACTTAGTCCTTATATTTTAATACAAGCCTCTATAAAACGTGTTTAGGGGCACTTCTTATAGAGGCTGAATTCACATATTTCTACAGGATTATCCGCATATAATCCTCTACATCCCGCCTGTTATAAGGCATTCGTCAGAACTTGTAGTATCACTCCCCTTCGCTCCAGATAATCGCAGCATATCCATAAGGTGTGCTTTTTTCTGTGATGCAAAATGCACCCTCTCTGCACACGAAAAACTGGTTAGTATCTGTAGACTTTTCACGGTCGGGTTTTGTCATAATATGCGTTTGTCGGAACGCTTATGACAACGTGAACTACTGATCTGTTCGATGTATGGGTGTATGTTAGCAGAATTCACTCTATAATGCAAGTGAAAACTTATTGAAGAAAACGCCGTGACTTAAGTTCAAGTACACGGCGTAATTTTCATAATATCATTCAGGATATCTGGTTATCAGATACGTACCTTTGCTCTTTATGTAATTCATAGAAAGCTCTCTGCCCCAATGAACAGAATCATTGTACGAACCTTCAACCACTACAACACTATTCTTCTTCTTCCGAAGTACCACAACGGTATGGCTTCCGTTCTCAACTCGGATAATATCACCGGCACGAATATTCTTATACCAGTTCTTTCCGCTTATCTTTCTGGATTTATTATACTTGCCAAATGCGGCATCACTGGCCATAAATGCAAATGCAACGCATCCACCACCTATACAAGTAATATTATCATAATATATACTTGCATCCCAGGTATAGTGCTTTGAAGTAGTCCATTTCTTTCCTTCAGGATATTTAGACTTAAGCGCCAAAATGTCTTTTCTTACCTGACTCTCTGTAGGAGAGTAAACAGTTGTTTTCTTGTATGTTTTCATGCATTCGCTGCAGGCATAAATGGTATAACCCTTTTTATTCCTAGAAGCTGCTACACTTTTTACTACCTTATAGTTATGTTTCTTAACAACTACCTTACATTTATAAGTATTACCACTCTTGTCAGTACAGGTAATAGTCGCATTTCCCTTTTTCTTAGCTTTGATCTTACCCTTTGAGTTAACGGTGGCTATTTTCTTGTTGCTGCTCTTCCATGATACGGCCTTAGCACCGGTGAGCGTAAGAGTAAATGTGGAGCCAGCATGCATAGTAACCTTTGTATTATTCAGAGTTCCCTTTCCTGCAGCTTCGGCATTAAAAGAAAGACTGAAAATAAGAGCAAATACAACTAAAACAGCTGCCAGTCTGTAGATATTATGAATAGTTTTAAAAGAAACTTTCCTATCCATATGCCATCTCCTCTTAAAAAAACAACCAATTAACTACTTTTAAATTTAACATATTTTAGTACATTTCTCAAGCACCCTTTTTACATATTCCCACACTCTAAGGACACTATCCACGTCCATTCTCTCACTTGGAGTATGGATATCATATATATCCGGTCCAAAGGATACTGCATCAAGTCCGGGAATCGCTCCGGAAAAGATACCGCACTCCAGTCCCGCATGAATAGCCTGAACTTCCATCTCACGGCCATACATTTCCGAAAATGTCTCTGTCATGATATCACGAATCGGAGAATCCTTTCTGTATTCCCAGGCAGGGTAACTGCCTTCAACTGACATTCTTCCTCCTATGGATCTGATAAGAGCATCCAGCTCCTCCAGAAGCTCAGCCTTTTCAGCTCCGACACTGCTTCTTACGCTGAAGGACATAACCACCTCTGTCTCGGTAGTATACATGATTCCGAGATTCAGAGAAGTCTGAACAAGTCCCTCGATATCCAAGCTCATTTTCTTTACACCATTTGGTGCACTTCCAAGAAGCATTATCAGATTCATACTCTGCATCTCATCCAGTGGATACAGGCCAGCGTATTCATCTTCGGCTGTTTCCTCAAAGGAGTAGGTGATCTCAGGATCATTCTCTTCGTACATTTTCTTTATATCATTCAAAAGCTCCGGAAGCTTATCCGATATAATCTCCCCTCTCTTTGTAACTATAACCGCCTCGGATTTAACCGGAATGGCATTATCCTTGAGACCGCCCTTTACTCCCACTATTCTAAGACTGTCATCTTCATAAAGCAGATCCTTCAGAACCGAACCAAGAACTATGTTCGCATTTGCCCTGCCCTTATCTATCTCCACTCCGGAGTGACCTCCCTTAAATCCAAAAAGGGTTAATCTGTAGCGATTTCCCTGAGCACCTCTTCTTAATATCGGAAGATTAAGGGTAGCAGTAGCACCACCGGCGCATGAAACCAACAGATTCCCCTCCTCTTCAGAGTCGATATTCAGGAGAGTTTTTCCCATGAGCCTGGAGGTATCAAGAGCAGTAGCCCCAAGCATTCCTATTTCTTCATCTACAGTAAATACACATTCCAGTGGAGGATGAGCCATTTCTCCATCCTCAAGTATAGCAAGCATGTATGCTACGGCTATACCATCATCTCCACCCAGAGTAGTTCCCTCTGCAGATAATAAATTACCATTTAAAACAAGTCTCAGGCCATCCTTCTCAAAATCTATATCGCAGCCTTCTTCCTTCTCACAAACCATATCCAGATGTCCCTGGATTATAACAGAAGCGGCATCCTCGCCTCCACCTTGTCCAGCCTTATATACTATGACATTGTTGCTGTCATCCTGATAATAGATCAGTCCCAGCTCCTCTGCCACCTCAGTGACATAATCACTTATGGCCTTTGTATTGGTCGATCCATGTGGTATGGATGCGATTTTCTCAAAATAATAAAATACTCTGCGCGGTTCTATATCCAGCATAACTTTCCCTTTCTTTTGCAAAATAAAAACACTGTTCATATCTTATCACTAAAACATGAACAGTGCTATAGCTTTTATAACTTATAAATGATTAGCCTTCTGCGATTGCACTTACAGGGCAGTTAGCAGCACATGATCCACATGAAATGCAGCTATCAGCATCGATTACATACTGTCCATCACCAGCTGAGATAGCTCCAACAGGGCAGTTACCCTCACATGTTCCACATGAAATACAAGAATCACTTATTACAAATGCCATGACATTATCCTCCTTGTTAAAAAAGATTAATATAATTTTGCTGAATGAAGTATACTACACAGCCATATAGTTAGCCAACACAAACTTTTTTTATCATTTTAACCACATTTTTATTATAATTAATACAAATAAACTCGGGTTCGGATTTTCATGGCCATTCAACTTTTAATTAACTGAATTTAACGCTGACCGCATAAACCTCTCTCTTCGGAATATCTCTTTCCTCCGATACCTTCTTTACAGCTTCTTTCTTGCTCATTCCTTCATCGATATATCTTTTCAAATGTTCCTCGATACTGATGTCTTCCCAGAATGCCTTCTTCTCCATTTCTATTTCCTGTCTGGATTTACCGGCAACAATGAGCACATATTCCCCGCGGGGCGCATTTTCCTCATCATCATACATCCGAAGAGCTTCCTTAAATGTGGTCTTTCTGAAGGTTTCGTGCTTTTTAGTAAGCTCTTTGCAGATAGTAAGGCTTCTATCTTCACCCAGAGCAAGACTCAGCTCCCTTAGTGTTTTAACCAGTCTGTGAGGTGCTTCGTAAAGAATCATGGTTCTTGTTTCATTACCAAGCCTCTCCAGAGTCTCAGCCTTTTCCTTCTTATCCTTCGGGAGAAAACCTTCAAAGACAAACTTCGATGTAGGCTGGCCGGAAGCGATGAGCGCATTTATTCCCGCCACTGCACCCGGAACCGGAACAACATCTATTCCTCTGTCCACACACATAGCTACAAGAACCTCTCCGGGATCGGATATTCCCGGCGTTCCTGCATCCGTAATAAGAGCTATATTTTCTCCCTGCATAAGCTTCTCAATAAGAATCTCAGCCTTATCGAATCTGTTGAACTCATGATAGCTGGTCATGGGCTTCTTTATCTCAAAATGATTCAGAAGCTTTATGCTGTTTCTGGTATCCTCGGCAGCAATTAAGTCCGCTTCCTTCAAGACCCTCACCGCACGGTATGTGATATCCTCAAGATTGCCAATAGGTGTTGCCACCAGATATAAAGTTCCCGCCATACATTTCCCCCTTATCAAAAGATGACAATTTTTCATCAGGTGAAAATCTGTCACCTTTTTCCGTACATTCGTAACAGTTCTTCGGTATATGAGCCGTCATTTTCGTATACTACAAGTGTCGGAAGGGTTCTCATCTCACTTCCGGCCTCTTTGATGCCCTCGATAAGCACCATG
>JAFWSY010000082.1 GCA_017519155.1 Eubacterium sp. | reverse complement strand
TTAATTTCATATCTATTACTCCTTTCGCTTTCGCCTATATTGTTTTACACCATTATTAATATAAATGCAATACTTTTGTAACATTTCGTATAAAGTGTTAATATTTATGATTTTATTTTGGCGCTTTTATAGATAATTATGGTTTTATTGTATGTTATCCACATTGGGAATGTGCAAAATGTACACAAAAGACGTAAAAACCGTACATATTGCACAAACCAAACGTGGATTCAGACATTGTAAACACCTAGATGATGTGGTTATTTCATAATAAAAACACAAGTTTTGCATATTTTCTGGATTTTTGCATATAAAGCTTTTGGACCTGGATCTTTATGAAAAAATTTTTTGTTTTTCATCTTGACATATAGAGTAATTGAGAGTATATTGAACATATGAACAAACGAACATATGTTTTGCGATAAAGAAATAAATTGCATATAAAGAGCAAAATAAATGCAATAAAAAAGGAGACCATTATGCAGGAAGAAAAGATAGTTAATCCTGATGCTGCTTCAGTTATACGTGAAGCTATGCCGGATGATGAGTATTTATATGATCTTTCGGAGCTTTTCAGAATATTTGGAGATTCTACAAGGATAAAGATATTATATTCTCTTTTTGATAATGAACTTTGTGTAGGTGATATAGCTGCAATACTTCAGCTCAGTCAGTCATCAGTAAGTCACCAGCTCAGAATTCTTAAGGATTCAAAGCTTGTTAAGTTCAGAAGAGACGGAAAGAGTATTTATTATTCTCTTGATGACGATCATGTACGTTCCATCCTTGATCTCGGTATGGAACACTTGGAGGAGTAGACGACTACTCATATTAGTATAATTATGCCCAAAAGCTTTCTCTTAAAAGGAAGCCCCAATAATAAATAATACATAATAAAAATTGGAGGAATTATAAAATGAAGAAGACATACAAAGTAGATGTTGATTGTGCTGCATGTGCAGAGAAAATGCAGGAGGCTATTAAAAATACTGAAGGTGTTAAGGACGCAACACTCAGCTTTATGACACTTAAGTGTAAGGTTGAATTTGAGGATGGTGTTGATCCTGATGCGGTTATTAAAACTGCAAGAGAAAACTGCAAGAAGATAGAAGATGAATTTGAGATATTCTTTTAACTCTATTTGATTTATAAGCCCATTGGGAGATTTCTCAATGGGCTGTTTATAAATAGTTAGGAAATATAATCATGAATAAGAAACAGAAAAACAATTTAATCAGATGTATCATCGCACTGATCCTTGTGGTGGCATTATCCATTGCTTTCCATTTTATAGAGGTGCCATGGTGGATAGAACTTCCGACCTTTCTGATTCCGTACTTTGTAGTAGGCTATGATGTTCTGCTGAGAGCTTTTAAGAATATCAGGAATGGTCAGGTTTTCGATGAGTGTTTTCTTATGACCATAGCAACCGTGGGAGCCATTGCCACAGGTGAATACCGTGAGGGCGTTGCGGTTATGCTCTTTTATCAGATAGGAGAGCTGTTCCAGAGTATCGCTGTTGGAAAGAGCCGTAAGAATATAGCAGATCTTATGGATATCTGTCCTGAGATCGCAAATGTATTCCATGAGGATGGCACTATAACTGAGGAGGATCCCGATGATGTTGAAATCGGCTCGATTATAGTAGTTAATCCCGGCGAGAGAGTTCCTATAGACGGAATCATCATAGAGGGCGATACAAGCCTTGATACAAGTGCTCTTACGGGTGAATCCGTTCCGAGGGCTGCTCATCCAGATGATGAGATAATAAGCGGTTGTATATCCCTTACGGGAATGATAAAGATTAAGACTACAAAGCAGTTTGAGGATTCAACTGTATCCAAGATACTTGAGATGGTTGAGAATTCCAGTATGAGAAAGGCTCAGGCCGAGAACTTTATCTCAAAGTTTGCCAAGTATTATACGCCTATCGTATGTTATTCGGCGCTGGCATTATTCCTGCTTCCGCCTGTTGTAAGGCTTATCCTGGGAATGCCGGGAAACTGGACTGACTGGCTCATGAGGGCGCTTACATTTCTTGTTATATCCTGTCCTTGTGCAGTAGTTATTTCCGTACCACTCAGTTTCTTTGGAGGTATAGGCTGTGCCTCTTCAAGAGGAATTCTTGTAAAGGGCTCCAATTATCTGGAAGCGCTGGCTGATACAGATACCATAGTATTTGATAAAACAGGAACGCTTACAAAGGGAGTCTTTGAGGTTCAGGAGATTTATACAAATGGTGATGTATCCCGGGATTATCTTCTTGAGAGAGCAGCAAATGCAGAGAGCTCCTCGAATCATCCTATTGCAGAGTCCATTTTAAGGGCTTATAAGTATGAGTTCGGAAATGAGATCAATTATAATCTTATCTATGATGCAGAGGAAATCGCAGGTCACGGAGTTTCTATAAAGTTCAGAGAGATTCCTGACGGAGTGATCGAATCAGTTGATAAAGAGAATACATCAGGCAAAGAAGCGCATTTTAAAATATATGCAGGAAATATAAGACTCATGAAAAAGATGGGAGTTACGGTACCCGAGGAACATGATGAAGGAACTGTTGTATATGTGGCTGAGAGCTATCACAGTGTTTCTTCAGATGATGAAGTCGAGCCGGATAATAACGTGAAATATCTCGGCTGTATAGTTATAGCTGATGAGCTTAAGAGTACCAGCCGTGATGCTATGCAGGGGCTGTCAAAGCAAGGCATAAAGACTATTATGCTGACAGGTGATTCTGATAAGGCTGCAAAGCTGGTTGCAGAGAAGGTGGGGGTATCTCAGTATAAATCAGAGCTGCTTCCCGGTGATAAGGTGGAAGAGGTAGAAAAGCTTCTGGATAATCAGAAGGGAACTGATTCAAAGCGTAAGAGACTTGCCTTTGTAGGTGATGGAATAAATGATGCTCCGGTACTTGCCAGAGCAGATATAGGTATAGCCATGGGAGCCATGGGATCGGATGCAGCCATTGAAGCTGCAGATATAGTCCTTATGGATGATGATCCTTCTAAGATAGCTCTTGCTATGAAGATATCAAGAAAGACACTGAAGATAGTAAAACAGAATATTACATTTGCTATAGCAGTAAAGGTTCTCTGCCTGCTGCTGGGAGCTCTGGGTATAGCAAATATGTGGATTGCTATTTTCGCAGATGTCGGAGTAATGGTAATAGCGGTACTAAATGCAACACGCACCCTGAATATCAGGGTGCGTTAATTTTTTTATCGAGCAAAGGGAGGAGCTCGATTTATTTATAATCCACACAAGCAACAGGGTTTAAAGCTATTCCATTGGGTGGAGTGGCAGGATCGGTAGTACCATCAGTGATCAGGACACATGGCTTATTCTGAACAAGTGCTACGCCCCAGCCTGCCGGTGTAAAACTATTTGATGAGATCATATAGTTTACCATTGTATTTCCGGATGCTGCAGGATTGATTTCCTTTTTATACTTTACTTCAGGGGGTGGACATATCTGATCCATAACATCCTTTAATGACGAATCATAACCGGCACGAAGTGTCCATTCGTTGTCCCCGGCTGCACACCAGAGAACTACAGGATAGAAACCACTGGTTGTAAGATCAGCAGATATCTGTGCATTGAGTGCCTCATATACTGATTCTTCAGATAGAGCAGCATTAAATGCGTCTTTTATTACGCTTGCTTCTGCCACATCGTCTGCTTTACGGGATTTGTCTATAAAACGTACCAGAGCCGGTGCGACTACTGCTGCGAGTATTGCCATAATTGCGATAACGATAATCAGTTCAACAAGAGAAAAACCATCATTCTTCCTCATAGCGTATCTCCTTTCTTAAATTGTATAAATAGTGTGTGTATGCTTTGAATTATATAGATGATAAAAAAATATTTTTATGCAAAATGAATATTTTTATCAAAAATCGTACATCATATACAATGCGGACAAATGTTTCACCTGCAGTACACATTTGCTAAAAAATATGTTCACAAATCCTAAAAGAATAGTTCACAATTGAAGAAAGTTGATATATAATGACATAAGTGTCAAAAGTCAAACCACGTTCTTGCTTGCAAGAAAAGCAATATAAAAGTCAAACCACGTTCCTGCCTGCAGGAATCGTTTATATATGAAAGGAGATACAGATGAAGGCTGCAATAATTATGGGTTCCACAAGTGATCTGGTAAAGGTAGAACCTGGTATTGAGATATTAAAAAGTAAGGGAGTAGAGCTGAAGGTAAGATGTCTTTCAGCACACAGAGCTTCAAAACAGCTCAGTGAATTTATAGAGGAGATAAATCAGGACGGAACAGAGGTTATAATCACAGCAGCAGGTATGGCTGCAGCTCTTCCGGGAGTAGTGGCAGCACAGACTGTACTTCCTGTTATCGGAATACCTGTTTCAGGTTCAGTTCTGGACGGACAGGATGCACTTTATTCCATAGTTCAGATGCCACCTGGAATCCCTGTGGCAACAGTAGCCATAAACGGAAGCAAGAATGCTGCTTGGCTCGCACTTGAGATAATGGCTGTAAAACATCCTGAAGTAAGAGAAATGCTTCTTGAAGAAAGACAGAAGATGCAGGCATCAGCTATAAAGGCTAACGAAGAAGTAAGCAGTAAATACGAATAGATATAAATCAAAAAGATGACAATTTTTCATCAGATGAAAAATTGTCATCTTTTTGGTTACGTGACACTTTGAACAAAAGTTCAACTGTCACCTTTTTATTCAGGCTGACGGGTGAACTATTACAGTTTTTCTCCGGTCAGCATCTCATATGCTGAAAGATATTTATCTATAGTCTTATCAACGATGTCCTGAGGGAGTTCCCAGTTTTCAGGGGCATTTTTGTTTTCGTCTGATTTAAGCCAGTCTCTTGCAAACTGCTTATCGAAGGATGGCTGACCGTGCCCCGGCTCGTAGCCGTCAGCAGGCCAGAATCTGGATGAATCAGGAGTAAGCATCTCATCACCCAGTACGATATTTCCGTTTTCATCAAGTCCGAATTCGAACTTTGTGTCTGCTATGATGATGCCCTTTGTAAGAGCATAATCTGCACATTTATTATAGAGAGCCAGAGTACAGTCACGAAGCTTCTCACCATATTCCTGACCTTTTCCGGGAAACTGCTTCTCAAGGATTTCTACTGATTTCTCAAAGGAGATATTCTCATCGTGATCGCCGATTTCAGCCTTAGTTGAAGGGGTATATATAGCCTCGGGAAGTTTATCACTTTCCTTTAGACCTTCAGGAAGCTTTATTCCGCAGACAGTACCATTTTCCTTATAGCTGGCCCAGCCGCTACCGGTGATATAACCTCTGACGATACACTCAACAGGGAGCATGGTAAGCTTCTTACACATCATGCTCTTTCCTTCATATTCAGGATTCTGGAAGAATTCAGGCATATCCTTAACATCTACGGAAATCATATGATTTGGCAGGATGTCCTTGGTAAAATCAAACCAGAATTTGGACATCTGTGTAAGAACAGTTCCTTTTTTGCTGATTTTGTTTTTCAGAATAACGTCATAGCAGCTTATTCTGTCTGTAGCAACCATGATAAGACTGTCGCCGTTATCATAGATCTCACGTACTTTTCCCTCTTTTACGGGCTTCATAATTTGTACCTCCGACTATTATTTTATTAATTAGATTAATAGCATAGAACTTTTATAAATAAAAATCAAGAAAAAGACTAAATATTTACATTTATTTGCAAGCTTCTCTTGAAAAATGTACCAAAAATGTGCTAATATATTAATGGTGTTTTGTGCTAGATATCTTACTTGGAGGTCGGGGATATGAAAAAGCCATTTTCTACTGCATATGATGCTATCAAAAAGCTTTTAAAGAGTATTTTTGGAAAGAAACCGGTTGAGGGTGAAGAGCAGACTGAAGAGGGAGCTGAAGGCTCCGAGTCTGAAGAACAGTCATCTGAAGAAGAAGCGCCTGCTGAGGGTGAATCAGTTGAATCAGGCAAAGCTACAGAAACTGCGGAAGAGCCGGTATCAAAAGAAGAAGATAAAAAGCTTGAGCAGGTATTAGCCAACATAGCTGAAGAAGAAGGAATAAAAGAAGAAAAAGTCAGCCGTGGCGAAAGAGATGAACAGAAGAAATACGAAGAAGAAGTAAAGAAGAGAGCTGAGCGTGCTGCAAAGCGAGAAGCTGAGGATAAAAAGAAGGAAGCTGCTGAAGCAGCTGCGGAGAAGTCCGGAGCTGTAAAGATGGTAGTTGATCCTGTTACAGGAGAAGAGATTCCTCTTGGAGCACTTCCTAAAGAAGCAAGTTATCTTAAGAAGTATATGAGAATTCCTACAACTTCTGATGATATTACAGTTGCGATTAACTCCATTATTACACATTCCGATATGCCGAAGAATATAGTTATTCTTGGAAGAAACGGATTTGGTACAGTTAAGGTCGGAGAAGACTTTGCCAGAAGTTTCTATGATCTGGGACTTGTAAAGTCAGATAAGATAGCAAAGACAAAGGCTAAACAGCTTAATAAGATGAGTCTTGACTCCCTTACAAAGCTTAAGGGCGGATGTCTTATTATAGAGAATGCCGGTTTGGTTTCCTTCAATAAGCTTGTTGAAGTAATCAAAGATTCATTACCGGAAAACAATGATTATGTTGTTATCCTCACAGGAGAGATAGATTCACTTGCTAATTTCTTCGAGGAGAACTCAGATATAGTTGATTCATTCATCTACCTTATCGATATACATAAGATTAAGGAAAGAGGAATGATGCATCTTGCAAGAGGATATGTCAAGGAGAAAGGTTATAAAGCTGACAAGTCTGTATACGACAAGATGAAGAATGCTCTGAAGAGTATGGAAGAAGGAAATATCGACAGATTTATCAAGTTCATCGATGACGCGATAGAGAAGTGCGATAAGAGAGAGGCTGCAGCCGGTAAAGAAGATAAAGAACTTCAGCCTTCG
>JAFWSY010000081.1 GCA_017519155.1 Eubacterium sp. | reverse complement strand
GGATGCATATGCTAAAAAGAAAAAGACCTACGTGGTATGTATCGACCCGGGGCATTACAAAAAACAGAACAAAGTTAAAGGTAAAAAAAGTTACGGATATTCAGAAGCAGAGTTTAATCTTAAGGTTGCAAAGGAACTGAAAAAAGAACTTAAAAGCTATGGCATCGAGGTTAAGATGACCCGTACCGGAAAGAACATCAAGTTATTTGGTTTTAAGAATAAAATCCTTGATGACTATTACCTCTCACTGCGAGGCGAATATGCTGAAGACTGTGATCTGTTTGTATCTCTTCACACTAACTCTAATGCAATAAATGCAAATAAGCATAAGACATTTGAGCAGACAATAGCTTTAAATAAGACCATAGTGATAGTTAATCAGAAGACTATGCAGAAAAAGAAGTACATGAATATGGCAAATGAAATCGGCAAAGCGGTTACAAGTGCCAGCTTCGAGGCAGGACTTCTTGAGAAAAATAAATTTAAAACAAAAACAAAGAAGAGTATAAAAGAATGGACCGGCGAATATAATGATGGCGAAGGTCAGAAAGGCACCGTCTGCTATCGTCTTAACAGCCGTGGAACCGATTACTACGGAGTACTCCGTGGTGCGGCAAATGTGGGTGTTCCGGGAATGATAATCGAGCATGGCTATCACTCCATACCGGAAGTCAGATATGCTGCAAAGTATGAAGACCTTGCATCCAAGTGGGCTAAAGCAGATGCCTACGGAATAGCAAAAGGCTTTGGCCTGGTAGAATAAAAAAAGATGACAGTTTTTCATCAGGTGAAAAACTGTCATCTTTTTGATTGATTACTTTAAGATTTTGAACTGTCCGATAAGTGGAAGTTCTTTTGTTTCATTATTTGCTGCAGCGATGATTCCCATGATAGCACATACAAGAAGGAATACTTCGCCAACTGCTATGGCAATCCATCCAAGAATAGGGATTATTGCAACGACTCCGAGAATCATTCCGGATATGAGGATGATCAGTGCATTGTTAAGATGATTCTTGAAAAGAGGATCATTCTTGTCTGCGCAGATTACTGCAATCAGAAGACCAATCCAGGTTATGTAGCATATAATGCTTGCTGTTTTGGCATCCATTGAGCTGTTGCTTGGTGCAGCATTATACTGAGGATTAAACTGCTGCTGATTTCCTGCAGCGGCGCTGAGCGGTGATCCGCAGAAAGGACAGTTTGTGCCTTCAGTGTTTACTTCATTTCCACAATTATAACAAATCATTTTTTAACTCCTCCGTTAAAATATTATAAAACCTATGGTTTATGATACATGTATCTGTAAGTATTCGCAAGTTAAATCTGCATTAAAGAATCATTGAAAGTCCGATTCTTCCCTTTTTCTCGTCTATGGAAAGTATCTTTACATCCACGATATCGCCTACGCTTACAACCTCAAGTGGATGCTTAACGAACTTCTTGTTTGTGAGCTGTGATATATGAACAAGTCCGTCCTGATGTACTCCGATATCGACAAATGCGCCGAAATCGATAACGTTTCTGACTGTTCCCTTAAGTACCATGCCTTCCTTAAGATCCTTCATCTCAAGTACATCACTTCTGAGTACTACCGGTGGAAGGTCCTCTCTAGGGTCACGGCCCGGAGCGGAAATCTCTTTTACTATATCCTGAAGAGTAGGTACACCTATTCCCAGTTCTTCAGCGGTTTTTTCATAATCCTTAACAAAGAGTATTGCACCGTTTCTCACATCTTCTGTAGAAACATTGCACTTCTTCAGAAGCTCATTTGCAGCCTTGTAGCTCTCAGGGTGTACTCCAGTATTATCAAGAGGATTTTTGCTTCCCGGAACTCTCATGAAACCTGCACACTGCTCATAAGCCTTAGGTCCAAGCTTAGGTACATTTAAGAGTTCTTTACGCTCTTTGAAGGCGCCGTTCTCTTCACGGTAGGTTACGATATTCTTTGCTATGGTTTTGTTGATACCTGATATATAGGTCATCAGTGGAGCAGAAGCAGTATTCAGATCAACTCCTACAGAGTTAACGCTGTCTTCAACAACACTGGTAAGAGCTTCATCCAGTTTCTTCTGATTCATATCATGCTGGTACTGACCGACACCGATGGATTTAGGATCTATCTTAACCAGCTCTGCCAGCGGATCCTGTACTCTTCTTGCGATGGAAGCAGCACTACGCTGTCCTACATCAAACTCAGGGAATTCCTCAGTTGCAAGCTTGCTTGCCGAATAAACGGAAGCTCCTGCTTCGTTGGTTATTACATAGCTTACCTTTTCGTCTATTTCACGAAGTATCTCAGCTACGATCATTTCGGATTCACGGCTTGCAGTTCCGTTTCCGATTGAGATAAGTGTTATATGATATTTCTTTATAAGCTGCTTAACCTTATCCTTTGCAGCTTTTATCTTTACTTCATTTGTAGGTGCAGTTGGGTATACTACTGCAGTGTCAAGAACCTTTCCTGTAGGATCAACAACAGCCAGCTTACATCCTGTTCTGAAGGCCGGATCCCAGCCGAGAACTGTGTGACCGGCAACAGGAGCCTGCATCAGAAGCTGATGGAGATTCTTGCCGAAAACTGCGATAGCATTTTCCTCAGCCTTATCTGTAAGCATGGATCTTATCTCACGCTCGATGGATGGAGCTATAAGTCTGTCATAGGCATCGCTGATGGCTTCCTCCAGATAAGGAGTGGTATTCCTGTTGTCAGCAGTGATGGTCATCTTTGTAAAATATCTGATGATATCATCTACAGGAGCTTCGATCTTCACGCTGAGAGCTTTCTCCTTTTCACCACGGTTGATGGCAAGTATCTGATAATCGGTACATTTGCCGATAGGCTGTGTGAAATCATAGTAGTTCTCATAAACTGTCTCAGCTTCCTCGTCCTTAGCCTTGGAAATGAGTGAGCCTTTTTTCTCTGTCATATCACGGATAACAGTTCTGTAGTCTGCTTCATCGGAGATTCCTTCTGCGATTATATCCTTTGCGCCCTGAATGGCATCGGCCACATTTTCAACGCCTTTTTCCTCGGATATATAATCCTTCGCAAGTTCCTCCACAGCTTTGTCAGTCATCTGAAGAAGTATCAGATTAGCCAGACCTTCAAGTCCTTTTTCACGAGCCACATCAGCTCTTGTTTTCTTTCTCTGTTTATATGGACGATACAGATCCTCAAGAGTTACAAGTGCTTCTGCAGCAAGTATCTTCTCACGGAGTTCGTCGGTAAGCTTACCCTGTTCCTCGATGGAGCTGAGTATCTGCTCGCGTCTTTCTTCGAGATTTCTGAGATAAGTAAGTCTTTCATTAAGTGTACGGAGCTGTTCATCATTCAGAACTCCGGTTTTTTCTTTACGGTATCTTGCAATAAAGGGAATAGTGTTACCTTCATCTATAAGACCTACAGCTGCCTCTACCTGCCAGAGTTCAACTGATAATTCCTTTGCAATGGTTGCTTCAATATTCATTATGTATGTCTCCTATAAAAATACTCCGGAGCAGCTGACTGCTCCGGAGGTTATTCTACTAAATAAAGTCTGCTGTGTCAAAATCAAAACCTGATTTATGATCTTCCCAGATTTTCTGTCTCAGGAACTGTAACGGTCTTATCGTAGCATGTAAACATTTCATCAACCTTAGCCCTGTCAGGCTTAGCTGTGATAGCACTTACGATAGGAACTACTATGAGTCCTGCGATCATCATAGCAGCACCTGCATTGATTGGTGAAGCGATGATCGGCTTACCGAATTTGCCTGCAATTATGTTAGCAAGTGTGAAACCTACACCAACGATGTAGCTTGCCCAAACAGCAGCCTTTGTGATGTTCTTGCTGTAAAGTCCGTACATGAATGGAGCAAGAAATGCACCTGCAAGAGCTCCCCATGAGATACCCATGAGCTGCGCAATGAATGTAGGTGGGTTAAATGCGATCACAACCGAAATGATTATGAAGAACATAACAAATGCCTGCATCATACGAAGCTGAGTTTTTTCCTTCATGTCTTTCTTCATGAGTGGCTTGATAAGATCAAGTGTAAGAGTTGAACTTGATGTCAGAACCAGTGATGAAAGAGTTGACATGGAAGCTGAAAATACGAGTACAACAACGATTCCGATAAGGATATCAGGAAGTGTTGAAAGCATTGATGGAACGATATTATCATAAGCAACGCTTACTGTTCCGTCAGCTGCTGTATTAACAACACCCG
This sequence comes from Eubacterium sp., assembly GCA_017519155.1. Taxonomy (GTDB): domain Bacteria; phylum Bacillota; class Clostridia; order Lachnospirales; family Lachnospiraceae; genus Eubacterium_Q. The sequence goes on along the minus strand of JAFWSY010000081.1, from coordinate 8,169 downwards.
GAACATCCTTGAAGAGACGTCCGAAACCACCGAGGAAGTAGCATCCGCCGGCGATTATTATAGCGAAAAATGTAGATACAACAGTACCTGTCTTAACGGCCTTTTCATCCTTGATGGCATAGAACTTCTGAACCATCTGAGGAAGTCCCCAGGTTCCCAGTGAAGTAAGAACAACTACGCCGAGGAGGCTGAGTGGATCCGGACCAAAGAAGCTTGCAAAGAGTCCTGTAGAACCCTGAAGAGCTTCGGTAGTAACTGAAGGATCTGTTTCTATAAGAGAGAGTTCTTTAAGTGCATTCAGGAAGCCGCCCTGTCCATGGAGAACAGCACCGATAACAGCACAGATACCGATCAGCATGATGATACCCTGAATAAAGTCATTCAGTGCAGTAGCCATATATCCACCGATAACAACATATGCTCCTGTAAGAAGTGCCATAACGATAACACATATACGATAATCTATAGAGAAGGCCATTCCGAAAAGTCTTGAAAGACCATTATATACACCTGCTGTATAAGGAACCAGGAAGATAAATGCGATCACTGAGCCTGCAAGTCTTAAAGACTTTGAGTTATATCTTTTTCCGAAATACTCAGGCATTGTCTTTGCATCCAGCTGCTGAGTCATAAGACGTGTACGTCTACCCAGGATGAGCCATGCAAGAAGACTTCCTATGAATGCATTTCCCAGACCTATCCATGTGGATGCCAGACCGAACTTCCAACCGAACTGTCCTGCATATCCGATGAATACTACAGATGAGAAATAAGATGTACCGAAGGCGAAGGCCGATATCCATGGACCGACTGTTCTGCCGCCCAGTACATAGTCGTTGACATTTTTAGCTTTGTTTCTTGAATAGATTCCGATTCCCATCATAACTGCGAAGAATACAATGAGAAGGATAACTTTGATAACCATAATGTTTCTCCCATCAAAATTATTGTACTTTAACACACTAACGATTTAACGCGCTAAAGTGTATTATACAACTATAAAAATCATTGTCAAGAGGTAAATAGTGCTGTATCATCTATGTCGGAGCCAAAAAGTTACTATTCACGGTAACTCAAAAACATTATGAAGTAAAAGATGAGGATAAAAAATGGAACTTGGAAAATGGAATGTTCTCAGAATAGATAGAATAAAGGATGTGGGAGCTTATCTGACAGACGGAAAGGGACTGGATGTGAATCCGGAAGTTACAGATGTTCTTCTTCCTGTGAGACAGATACCGGAGGATCTGGAAATCGGTGATAATGTTAGAGTTTTTCTTTACAGGGATTCTGAAGACAGAGTGATAGCAACCACACATGAACCGCTTATAACCCTTGGCGAAGTAAGGAAGCTGAAGGTTAAATCAGTGGGAGATATAGGCGCATTTCTTGACTGGGGACTTAGCCGTGATCTTTTCCTGCCTTTTAAGGAACAGACAGTAAAGGTGGTTCAGGAAAGATCTTATCTGGTAAAGCTTTATGTGGATAAGACCGGCAGACTTGCAGCATCCATGAAAATCGCAACAACCCTTAAGCCTAATGACACTCTTAAGAAGGGCGATCACGTAAGAGGTATCGTATATAATGTAAAGAAAGATTTCGGTGTTTTCGTTGCTCTTGAAAATAAGGCACTGCAGGAGTCTTCTGAAGAAGCTGAAGATGTGGAATACATTCCTGAGTATTCATATTCAGGACTGATCCATTCAAATGAAGTTTTTGAGAATCTCTATGTAGGAGATGAGGTTGTATGCAGGGTTGTTAAAGCAAGAGAAGACGGCAAGCTGGATATTGCCATGCGTGATGAGATACCTATGCAGATGGAAAAGGATGCAGAGATGGTCCTGGATATCATAAAGAGCTACGGAGGAACACTTCCTTTTAATGATAAAGCAGATGCCGAGCTTATTAAAAAAGAATTCGGTATAAGTAAAAATGCATTCAAGAGAGCAGTGGGACGTCTGCTAAAAAATAAAATGATCGAGATAACAGAAAAAAACATAAGAATAGTCACATAACCTCAGTATTTACTTGATTAAAGACATATCAGGTTATATACTGAAGTTTGGCAAAGTAATAAGACTTTTATAGTATGGAGGAAAATATAAATGAAAAGTATCATATCTACAGATAAAGCACCTGCAGCAATCGGCCCATATTCACAGGCAGTAAAGGTTGGAAATCTTCTTTTCACATCAGGAATGATTCCAATTGATCCAGCAACAAATACACTTGTTGAGGGTGGTATAGAGGTACAGGCTGAGAGAGCACTTGAGAATGTAAAGGCTCTTCTTGAAGCATCAGGCTCATCTATGGATAAGGTTGTTAAGACAGTTGTATTTATCAAGAACATGGATGATTTTGCGAAAGTGAATGAGATATACGCAAAGTATTTTACAGCGGATTTTCCTGCAAGAAGCTGCGTTGAGGTTGCCAGACTTCCGAAGGATGTGCTTATTGAAATGGAAGCTATAGCAGAAATATAATCAATTTTTTATTTTATTATTTTTGAGAAGCAGTCCTTTCGTAAGATAAGGACTGTTCTTTATTAATGAAAAAAGAAACTAAGTGAAATATGAAGAATAACGTACCAGACAGTAGAATAAAAATCATATATAAAACAGACAGGGACGGTTTCATAAAAGAGTTTAATCAGTATCTCGATAGTAACCGAGATGGATATCTCCTGGTTCTTTCACCTGAGGATACCTTTGGAAAGGAAAATCAGGGACAGCGCTATGAAAATATGATGGCCGGTTTTCTGGCTGATATACTGGATAAAAATGAATCAGCCGTGCTTGCCACACCTAAAAGGCTTTTTCAGTTTCCTGACAGAATAACCGGAGTCATGTTCAGAGTGAGCATGATAGATATAAGACTTGATGACAGTCTTATCTATAATTATGAGGCGGATTTTCTGATAAAGCTCATTTCTAGATATCCTTATCTGATACAGCAGCGTACCAAATACAGACAGGGTGAAGCCGGAGACGGTAATTTCATAGAGTTCGGTGGTATATATGACAAAGGCTGGTATCTGGATAATATGACGGACCATCTGCTGCCTCTTCTTAAAAGCTATAAGGGAGATATACCTTATGTGGTTAAGATGTATGCCATGTATAATATCACCTGTCGTCTGGATGCCAATCAGAATAATAATAACCGTCATGTTTTATCTGAAGAAGAAATCGATCTTTTTAAAGACTATATAGGTGAAGCACTTCAGTATATAGAAGACAGTATCATAATGAATGCCGGTAGATTTCCCGTATACAGAAGAGATTTTCAGTTCTGCAGGATGCTGCTCAGGATTAAGAAGGAGTACGCCGGTGAATCGGGGGATGTTCTGGAATTAAAGAGAGTTGATTCTCCCGAATATCTGGATGAAGGAATGGAAGACGGCGATTATTTCCGTATGAGAAATGTCACTTATCCGATGCTTATGCTAAAGGGGACTGACTCTGACGGAAGGTCTTTCCCTGCATATACCACTTCATCCCTCAGATGTAATATCCAGTTTATGGATATATTGAATGATGCACTGGAAATAGATGGTTCGGTTCCGGATATATTTGATAAAGAAAAAGTATCTTACTATTTTGAACTGGGTTCAAAGAAATTCCCGGTTGATTTCTGTGAGAGATACAGTCTCACAAAATATTTCGGCCGTTCAGCCTATAAGAGATATCCTTTTCATGTAAGTATTCCCCTAAGGAATCTGTATGGAACTACGGGGATACTTCGTTTTTGTGTTTCCATAAACGGTGGAGAGAGTATAAAGATTGCATATGAGTTTAAGTCTCATACCAGCAGACTCTGTTACTATCCGAGAAATACTTACTGGCATAAGGGTTCATATCTTATGACAGTTGAAAGGGAGTTCAGGGAAACCGGTGATTTTATAGTAACCGGAATAAAGATAGATTCTTACAGCTGGCCGAAAATGGCGGGAAAGGAACTGGCTATAGGCTGGGAACTTTTGAAATCCCTAAAAAGACACCGCTTCAATTTCTTCCTGCTGAGAGCCGCATGGGTTGTGACACATCCATTCTTTTCAGGAAAGAAGATATGGCTGTTTTTTGATAAGATATATAAGGGTGGAGATTCCTCAGAGTATATGTATAAATATACCTGCGATATGATTGATAAAGCGTCAAAGGATCCATCCGTTAAGGCACCTGATAAAGCTTATTATCTTCTGGATGAATCAGCTCCTGACTATAAGAGAATGATAGCTGAAGGTTATAAGCCGCTGAAGAGAGGAAGCTTTCTTCACAGACTGGTGTTCTTAAATGCAGATAAAGTTGTGGTATCCAACTCAACAGTATTTGCATTCAATGATTACTATATGGAAAATTCCAGATATATCAGAGGTATACCTGATTTTGATGTAGCATGTGTTCAGCACGGACTTTCTGTTCAGAAGATAGCACTTGCACAACAGAGAATGAGAGATAATACAAAACTGTATTTTATAGCATCAAAATATGAGGAGGAAAATCTGCTTCATCCTGTATATGATTATAAAGGCTATGATGCAATTAAGCTCACCGGTATTCCAAGATATGACGGTCTGAAAAATGATGATAAAAAACAGATAATCATATCCCCTACCTGGAGAATGCAGTCCGCTAAATTCGTTACCAGGAATGAGGGTGTTGAAAGAGATTATAATCCGGACTTTGTAAATACCGAGTATTATAAAGTGTATAACAGTCTGATAAATAATAAAAAGCTGTTATCGGCAGCAGAGCAGTATGGTTACAGGATAAAATATATCCTTCATCCAATAGTAAGTCCTCAGGCTGAGGATTTTGATGCAAATGATTATGTGGATATTATTCCTGCCACCGGTGATATGAGTTATGAAAAACTTTTCTGTGAATCAAGTCTGATGGTTACTGACTACAGTGGTATTCAGTTTGATTTTGCTTATATGAGAAAACCTTTGGTTTATTATCATCCAAGCAGTCTTGAGGCTCACTACGAAGAGGGTACATTTCACTATGATACAATGGCATTTGGTGAAATAGTAAGAGATATGGATGAACTGATAGAGCTGCTCATCAGCTATATGAAGGATGGCTGTGTTATGAAGGAGCTTTATAGAAGACGTGCTGATGATTTCTTTGAATTTAATGACAGAGAAAATTCAAAACGAGTATATGACGAGCTGATTTCTTTCAGACAACATTAGGTTTTCGGGGAAGCGTAGGGATTAAAAATGGAAAAGAAAAAATCCAGAGAAAGAATAATAATAAAAACATCCGTGATAGGAATAATCACAAATGTTCTGCTGGCTGCTTTTAAAGCGGTCATCGGACTTGCTGTTCATTCTATTGCAGTTGTGCTTGATGCGGTTAATAACTTAAGTGATGTTGTATCTTCTGTTGTTACGATCATCGGAACAAAACTTGCAGCGAAGGCTCCCGACAGGAAGCACCCCATGGGACATGGACGTATCGAATATGTGACGCAGATGATAGTTGCATCCATAGTGCTGTATGCAGGTATTGCTTCTCTGAAGGAATCCATTAAGAAGATAATTACTCCGACAAAGCCGCAGTACACAACTGCTTCCCTTGTCATTATTTTTGTAGCAATCATAGTAAAGCTTATTCTTGGAACCTACGTAAAGAAAAAAGGAAAAGAAGTTAATTCCGGATCACTGATTGCTTCCGGATCAGATGCGCTTTTTGATGCAATCCTTTCAACATCGGTTCTTATAACGGCTATCTTTTTTATAATGACAAAGATAAGCCTGGAGGCATATCTGGGTGTGATCATATCTGTTATAATAATCAAGTCCGGTATCGAGATGTTTAAGGATGGACTGGAGGATATACTGGGCAAACGAGTTGATATAGAAACAGTTAAGACAGTAAAGGAAATCGTCTGCAGAGAACCTGAGGTTCATGGAGCTTTTGATCTGGATCTCCATAATTATGGACCGGATCGTCTGATTGGATCGGTGCATGTCGAGGTAAATGATACTATGTCCGCAGGAGAGATTGATGCTCTCACAAGAAGGATACAGTCAGCGGTTTATAAGGAAACTGAAATAATAATAGAGAGCATAACTATCTACGCTGTTAACACTACGGATGAAGAGGTAAAGGCAATAAGAGATGAGGTAGAAAAGCTGGTACTTGCTCATGAAGATGTCTTGTCTATTCACGGCTTCTTTGTAGATAAAGATAGTAAGCTTATGAGATTTGATTATGTGACAAGCTATGATTCAAAAGATATGGATAAAACCTATATCGACATAGAAGAAGAGCTGGAAGATAAATACCCGGATTATGATATTATGATAGTAAGAGACTACGACCTGTCATAGGTATATGAGGTGAGATTATATGATTATAGAAGATGCATGGAAGATACTTGGTATCGATCCTACAAAAGATGAAAACGAAATAAAAACAGCATACAGAACATGTGTTGTTAAGGTAAATCCTGAGGATGATCCTGAGGGTTTCAAGCAGCTTCGTGAGGCTTATGATATGACGATGGCCAGTCTGAATGAGGCAGGCGAAGACGAAGATAACAATGAGTCTGCAGAAGAAAATAAGGATGAGATAGATATCCATATTGATAAAGCTGATGAAATATATAAGGATATTTATTCTCGTATAGATGAAAATGTATGGCGGGAGTGGCTTAAGGCTCCGGTTGTAAATGAACTGGATACAGCAGATAAGCTGAGAGAAAAATTCCTGGCATACTGCATGGGACATTTTGAGTTTCCGCATAACATCTGGAAGCTTTTTGACAGTGTATTTAATTATAAGGCTGAACGAGACAGTCTCGTAGAGATGTTCCCTTCTGATTATCTGGATTTTATTATATATCAGACAGAAAATGAAGGCTTCATGGATTATGACAGGATAATTGACAGAGCTTCTGTAAAGGAAAAACTGTCTGAACTTGGAGTGGATTATGAGATAGAATCAAAACCCGGTATATATGAGCCGGAAGTTTTTGACGTGCCCATAGATCTTTATATAAAGGAGATCTCTTTTATGCATGGTCATATCGATCGTGTATTAAAGCCCAGATATTCTGACTATATGACTTCTGATGAGAAGATAGAGTCAGCTGAAGAAAGAGAAAAGATGGAAAGCGAAGCTCTGGATCATATCAAATGTGTTCTGAACTATCTGGATACTTTTGATATATTTAATCCGATTGAGCTGGCAGCAAGGCTCAGAGTTTTGTTCTTTGAGGACAGATTCGAAGAGGCTGTAAAGCTTGCAAGACTTATTATCGATAACAAGATACTGGACAGTGTTGATGTATATACATATGCCACGGCTATGTTTGTTCTTCTGGAGACAGAAAATATACTGGGAATACTTAATGAGGAGACTCTCGAAAGCTGTGATCAGCTTGCTGATAAGCTTTTAGAAATAATTGATACCAGTATCATGTCTCTTGAGGTTAAGGGACAGGTGAGATACTTCAGAAAAGATTATGAGAAATCCAGTGAGTATGTCATAAAAGCACTGGATATTAATTCAAGAAACAGTGAAGCTATTATGCTGCTCAGAAGAAGCAGTGATGATTCCATCGGTTATTACTTAAAAGCCATAGAGGATAATACTGCATCTGAGAAGGACAAGATGGAGCTGGCGTGGTCTTACTTCAGAAATGAGAAGACAGATGAAACTCTTGCTGTTCTGGATACTATAAAACCGGATGACGAGATATTCTATGGATATAATAATCTTTACGGAAGATGCTACTACAATAAGAACCAGTTTGAAGATTCATATCCATTCCTCGTTAAATGGGTTGAAATGATAGAAGCTATGGAGGCTAAAAAGCTGGCCGGTGAAAAACTCAGTGACAAGGATGAAGAGAGACTCACCAGAATGGGCTTCTGTTATTACATGAGAGCTTCATGCGCAGAAAAACTGGATAAAATGGACGAGGCCGTTACATATTACAAAAAATCCATTGAAAGAACTAAGGAAACCTATAATGATATAAATGAGCTTATGTATTATATGGAGTGCTTCGGAGAACTTCTTCATAAAAATGGCGATTACCCCGGAGCAATGGAAATATGGAATGATATGATCGGCCGTATAGAACACTGTATCCCTGCATACGTTCACAGACAGAAGACTGCTTTCGAGATGAAGGACGCTCAGCTTGTTATAG